>CAZNCH010000046.1:0-17219 GCA_964571555.1 uncultured Lachnospiraceae bacterium
AAGATCTGCGACATATAATTATAGAGGGCGACGATTTGACCGTCCGTCAATATGCCGTTTGAAAAGCGGACGCCCGCCACTTTGATCAGCGCAACGATGAACAGATTGACACAAACATAGGTCAGGGGATTCAACAAACCGGAAAGCGCTCCCGCTTTAACTTCCGTCTCTAAAAGATCCCTGTTTGCCTTTGTGAATTTCTCTTTTTCCTCTTTCTGCATTCCGAAAGCGCGAATGACCCTTGCCCCCGAAAGATTCTCTCTCGTATGGAGCATCAACGCGTCCAGTTTCGCCTGTACGCCTGCCAGCATCGGAATATTATATCCGATCAGCACGCCGGTGATCACGGAAAGCACTGCAATCAGAACAACAAACACCAGCGCGGCGCGCGCATCGATCGTAAATGCGAGAATCGTTGCGCCAAGCACGATGAAGGGCGAACGCAGGAACAGTCTGAGCACCATGTTCACACCCGACTGCGTCAAATTCACATCCGAGGTGATTCTGGTAATCATTGTGGAGGTTCCGAGCGTATCTATGTTACGGAAAGAAAAGTTCTCCAGATGTGCAAAGAGATCGTGACGCAGCGCCGTACTAAAACCAACTGCCGCTCTGGCAGCAAAAAACTGCGCCAGAACGGCAGCGATCAGACCGACAAAACAAAGAGCCAGCAGCAGGATCCCCGCACGAAGAATGACGGAAGTATTCGCCGTCGGAATCCCGTCATCGATCATATAGGCGATCAAAAGAGGTACCAGCAGTTCAAAAGCAGCCTCCAGCGCTTTGAATAACGGTGCCAGCACACACTCTGCCTTATAATCTCTTAAATATTTCAGAAGATCTTTCATAATTGAAGTATTACTCCGTAGGACTGTCAACCTCTCGTTCCGAAAGACTCACATTCCCTGCTGTTTGATCCGCCTTTGCAGATTTCACGGATCTTCTTTCGTTGACAGAACTTTCCGCATCCACTTTCACACGCTCCAGTCCTTTCAATGCCGCAGGCGCAAACAGGATCAACAGGGTCAGGAAGCCTTCCAAACCAATATATGCTCCATTATAAAGAAAAGAATAAGGTACTGCCGTCATACCGTAATCTGCGGCATACTGTCCAAAAAACAGGACGCCGGACAGAAAACTGAAGAAGAACCTGCCGAGAAAGCCCACCGTATATCCGATCGGAAGGGCGAACCTGCCCTTTCGGAAGAAGCCGGAAAGACCGAGTGCACCGAAGGCAAACAGATAATCACACAATACCTGCGGTACACTGACAACATAACCGTTGAACACAAATTGCAGAATACCGTAAGCGATACTTGTCATAAAGCCGTATCCGAGACCGAACAAATAGCCAGGCAAGCACACAAACAGCATGGAACAAAGCGTCACCGCGCCGCCCAGCGGCATATCAATGAGCTTCACCATGGACAGTACGCACGCAAGTGCAAGTGAAACGGCAGAATAAACAAGTGGTTTTGATTTGGACATAAATAATCCTCCTTTCAATGATCAGGAGGGGATGAATAGATGCTTCCCTACGCCGGCATTAACCGGATCAGGTCATGAGGGTTAGTGGTATATCCCACAATCTCAGCATTCGCTCCCCTAGCTACAATATTTACAACATAAGAAATATTATCACCGAAAGGAAAGTTATGCAACTCTTTCTTTCTATACTAACTGCATTTGTATTTCGGTTCAATAAGATTTATAATCATCCTTATCATTTAGAAGAAGGACGGCTCTCATGAACAAGAAAGAAATATCCGAAATCAAAAAACAATTTACCGAAAGACACTGCTCTATTTCCCGCATCACCGGCTGCTACGTCGACGGTGAGAAAAAAATCAAAACCACCTTCTCCCACTCTTTTTTATCCCTCGATACAGAGGAAATATTTAAATATTATGAAATCTTACGAAAAGCAATGTCGGGTACGATCGGCAGGAATCTTCGAACCATTGATTTTCCGACGGATTGCGAAGCAGAAGGCGGTACACAGGAGTTCCTGCTCCGTTTAAGAGATTCCGAACTGAAAAATGAGGAACTGTTGCAGGCATACTACGAAAAAATCATTGCCAGTTACGATTATGTCGGGAATTACCTGATCCTTCTGATCCACGATACCTATGACATTCCCGGAAGAACGAACGACAATCTTACGCTGACGGACGCAAGCGATGATGTTTATCAATATATCCTCACCTGTATCTGTCCGGTTAATTTGTCGAAACCCGGCTTATCTTATCACGCGGCGGATCACCTGTTTACTGCCCGAATCCGTGACTGGGTCGTAGAAATGCCGGAAACCGCAATCCTTTTTCCCGCATTCAATGACAGAATGAGCGACATTCACTCCTTTCTGTATTATTCCAAGGACGGAAACGATTTGCATGTTTCTTTCATGGAAGACATTCTGAACTGCCCCATTCCGTTGACAGCCAGAACCCAAAAGGAGACTTTCTCTACCATTATAGAAGAAACCGCCGGAGAAACCTGCGATCTCGAAATGATGAAGCGTCTTCATGATCAGTTGACGCTGCGTGCGGAGGAAAGGAAAGAGCAAAACGAGATCTTAAGTCTGAATCAGGACGAACTGAAACTTCTGTTGAGAGAAAGCGGCGTTGAGGAAACATGTTTTCAGAATTACGATCAAACATTCAAAACGCTGACAGACGATCACGCGAAATTCTATGCATCCAACGTATGGAATGCCCGATCCTTTGATGTGAAAACACCGAGCGTTATAATCAAGGTGGATCCGCTGCGCACGGATCTGATCGAAAAAAAGACGGTAGACGGCAGAGAATGTCTGGTCATTTCGCTGGACGGAGACGTGGAAGTCAACGGCGTCACTCTCTCCCGTTGAGTGTGTTTCTCTTTCCGTTCCATAACTTCAAGTTATCTGTAGAATAACATTCATGCATATATTGACATACCTTGCATTTTATAATATAAATGTAGCAGAAACAATAAAACGCGTGTTTTAGGAGGATTCTTTATGAAAAAGAAAATTTTTGGTCTTATGCTTGTACTCTCCATGGCAGCAATGTCTCTTGCCGGTTGCGGCGGAGCATCCGCATCTTCCAATACATTCAAAATCGGAGGAATCGGACCCACGACCGGCGGTGCTGCTGTTTATGGTATTGCGGTTCGTAACGGCGCGGAACTTGCCATTCAGGAAATCAACGCCGCAGGCGGAATTGCCGGTTACCAGATCGAATACAAATTCGAAGATGACGAACTGGATAACGAGAAGAGCGTGAACGCTTACAATACGCTCAAGGATTGGGGCATGAACATTCTGGTCGGCTCCACAACATCCGGCTGCTGTACCGCTGTTGCCGCCGAATCCAAAGTGGACAACATGTTCCAGATCACCCCTTCAGGTTCTTCCACGGACTGTACCGCGAACAACGATAACGTGTTCCAGGTATGTTTCTCGGATCCGAACCAGGGAATCGGCGCTGCCGATTACATCAGCGAGAATAATGTAGCGCAGAAGGTTGCCGTGATCTACGACAGTTCCGACGTATATTCTTCCGGTATTTATGAGAAATTCGCACAGGAAGCCGCAAACGGCAATTTCGAGATCGTTTCCGCAGAAGCATTTACCGCGGACTCCAAGACGGACTTCTCCGTACAGCTTCAGAAAGCAAACGATGCGGGCGCTGATCTCGTGTTCCTTCCGATCTATTATACGGAAGCATCTCTGATTCTGACACAGGCGAACTCCATGGGGTATGCCCCCAAGTTCTTCGGCTGCGACGGTCTTGACGGCATCCTCGGTGTGGAGAACTTCGATACTTCTCTTGCAGAAGGCGTGATGCTCCTGACTCCGTTCGCTGCAGATGCAAAGGATCAGGCAACACAGAGCTTCGTTGCCGCTTACGAAAAGGCTTATGGCGAAACGCCGAACCAGTTTGCTGCTGACGCTTACGACGCTGTCTATATCATCAAGGCTGCCATTGAAAAATCCGCTGCAACGCCTGCGGATTCCGTTTCCGATCTTGGTACAAAGTTGCAGGGTGCAATGCGCGAAATCACCGTGGACGGACTGACAGGTACCGCAATGTCATGGGATGCCGAAGGTGCAGTTAACAAGAGCCCTAAGGCAATGGAAATCAAAAACGGCGCTTACGCTTTGGTACAATAATTTGCAAATAGGATACTTCTGTGGGGGGTTGCAAAATGCAATCCCCTTTTTTCCTATTAAAATAAAATTTTCAATTTCAGTGGAATCCGTTGCGTTAACGCGTTAAAATATGATATTATGAAACAGTTGTATTCCATACATTGAATTTGAGGAGGAGTCATGAGTTTTATTTCTTATCTGATCAACGGGATCAGCCTTGGCAGTGTTTATGCGATCATTGCGCTTGGTTATACGATGGTTTACGGAATCGCCAAAATGCTCAACTTCGCACACGGTGATGTAATAATGATCGGCAGTTATCTGGTATTTACTGTGGTAAGTACGATGCATCTTCCGATTGCCGCGGGCGTCGTGCTCTCGGTCGTTGTCTGCACGCTGCTCGGTATCACGATTGAAGCGGTAGCCTATCGCCCGCTTCGTAATGCGACAAGTTCTCTTGCCGTTCTGATCACTGCCATCGGCGTCAGTTATTTTCTGCAAAATGTTGCTCTGATCATTTTCGGTGCAAATACAAAGGCTTTCACTTCCATTGTATCCATCAAGCCCATCAAATTATTTGATGAACAGATCAGCATTTCCGGTGAAACAATTGTAATGATTATCTCCTGTATTGTAATCATGATTGCGCTCACGCTTTTCGTCAACAAGACCAAAGCGGGACAAGCCATGCTTGCGGTAAGCGAGGACAAAGGGGCTGCGCAGCTCATGGGCATCAATGTCAATGCAACGATTTCCTTGACTTTTGCGATCGGTTCCGGTCTGGCGGCGATTGCCGGCATGCTGTTGTGCAGCGCCTACCCTTCTCTCACGCCTTATACGGGTTCCATGCCCGGTATTAAAGCGTTTGTTGCTGCAGTATTCGGCGGTATCGGCTCCATTCCCGGCGCGCTGATCGGCGGAATTGCGCTCGGCATCATCGAGATTCTCGGCAAAGCCTATATTTCTTCACAGCTCGCCGATGCTATCGTTTTCCTCGTACTGATCATTGTTCTTCTGGTGAAGCCTACCGGGATTCTCGGAAAGCAGATTCAGGAAAAGGTATAGGAGGCTGCGATGAAGAAACTGAACCTAAACAAAACAACCAAAGATAACCTGCTTACATTGGGAATTGTTGTCATCCTGTATCTGCTGGTTTCCGTCTTAAACGCCGCCGGCGCTTTAAGCAACCTGTTGCAGGGTCTTCTCGTCCCGTTGTGCGCCTATATCATTCTTGCGGTTTCTCTGAATTTAACCGTCGGAATCTTAGGCGAACTGAGTCTTGGACATGCCGGCTTCATGTGTGTCGGTGCTTTCGCATCCGCCTTCTTCTCAAGATGTACGGAAGATATCATTACGATCGGTATCATCAGATTTCTGATTGCACTTGTGATCGGTGCGGTTTCCGCCGCCCTCATCGGGTTCCTGATCGGCATGCCGGTACTGCGTCTGAAAGGCGATTATCTTGCGATCGTCACGCTTGCCTTCGGAGAAATCATCAAAAACATCATGAATGTTCTGTTTATCGGCAGAGATTCCAGAGGCTTTCACTTCTCCATGAAAGATTCCATCGCCCTCGGACTGGAAGAAAACGGCGATGTGATCATTGCTGGCGCACAGGGAATTACCGGAACGCCGAAGGATTCCAATTTCACCATCGGCGTCATTCTGATCCTCCTTACCCTGCTGATTGTGTTGAACTTAATCCATTCCAGAGACGGACGCGCGATCATGTCCATTCGTGACAACCAGATTGCCGCCGAATCGATCGGCATACACATTACCAGGTATAAACTGATGGCGTTTACGATCTCCGCCTCACTTGCGGGAATCGCCGGCGTACTATATTCCCACAATCTCAATTCCCTGATGGCGACGCCGAAGAATTTCGGCTACAATATGTCCATTCTGATTCTTGTCTTCGTCGTACTCGGCGGCATCGGGAACATTCGCGGTTCGGTGATCGCAGCAATTATCTTAACGTTGCTCCCCGAACTCTTAAGAGGTTTGAACGATTATCGCATGCTGATCTATTCCATCGTTCTGATCGCCATGATGATCTATAACTGGGCGCCCGACATGATCTATCTGCGTAAGAAAGTGTCTGCCAAGTTCAAAGAGAAAAGGGAGGGCAAATAAGATGTCTATGTTGGAAGTCAAGAATTTAAGCATCTCCTTTGGCGGTCTGCGGGCTGTCGACGATTTCAATATCACAGTGGAAAAGGGGCAATTATATGGGCTGATCGGGCCGAATGGCGCCGGCAAAACTACGGTATTCAACCTTCTGACCGGCGTATATAAACCGGACGAGGGCTTTATTCACCTGGACGGCTTGGATATGACGCGCTTAAAAACGATCGATATCAACAAAGAAGGCATTGCCAGAACCTTTCAGAACATCCGATTGTTTAAGGCGCTCTCCGTTCTCGATAATGTAAAGGTCGGACTCCATAACGAATTCCATTATTCCACAGCGGAAGGAATCTTAAGACTGCCAAGATACCGTAAAGTTGAAAAAGAAATGGACGAAAGAGCCTTGGAACTTCTGAAAGTATTCGGACTGGATGAGCAGTCCGATTATCTTGCCTCCAATCTTCCCTACGGCAAACAGCGGAAACTGGAAATAGCAAGAGCGCTTGCCACGAATCCGAAACTGCTGCTGCTGGATGAACCTGCGGCGGGTATGAATCCGAACGAAACAAAGGAACTGATGGACACGATCCGTTTCGTCAGAGATCACTTCGACATGACGATCCTTTTGATCGAGCATGACATGAAACTGGTCTCCGGAATCTGCGAGGAATTGACGGTTCTGAACTTCGGCAGGATCTTAACCAGCGGACACACAAGCGACGTCCTGAACAATCCCGAAGTAATTACCGCATATTTGGGCGAGTAGGAGGAAATTATGGCATTACTTGAGATTCATGATTTAGAAGTGCATTATGGCGTCATACAGGCAATCAAAGGCGTCTCCTTTCATGTCAATGAAGGAGAAATCATTGCGCTGATCGGTGCGAACGGCGCCGGCAAGACAACGATTCTGCATACGATTACCGGTCTGCTTACGGCGTCCGGCGGCAATGTAACCTTTCAGGATACGAATATTTCCAAATTGCCTGCACATCAGATCGTATCCATGGGAATGGCACATGTTCCCGAGGGTCGCCGTGTTTTTGCAAACTTAACGGTACTGCAGAACCTGAAAATGGGCGCTTATACCAGAAAGGACAAAGCGGAAATTACCGACACGCTGCATATGGTCTATCAGCGATTCCCGCGTTTGCAGGAGAGGCAGAACCAACCGGCAGGCACACTGTCCGGCGGCGAACAGCAGATGCTCGCCATGGGCAGAGCTTTAATGAGCAAGCCATCCATCCTTCTGATGGATGAGCCTTCCATGGGTTTATCTCCGATTTACGTCAATGAGATCTTCAATATCATCGAGGAAGTCAGCAATGCGGGCACAACCGTTCTTCTGGTGGAACAGAACGCAAAGAAAGCCTTGTCCATTGCGGACAGAGCTTACGTCCTCGAAACCGGCAAGATCGTTTTGGAAGGAGATGCTGCCGATCTGTTAAATAACGAAGAGATTAAGAAAGCCTACTTAGGCGAATAAAGGAGGGATCGAGGATGGGTAATACGGTAATTACGATCAACAGGCAGTACGGCTCAGGCGGAAAAACGATCGGAATGATGTTGGCGGATCGACTCGGCGTCCATTTCTACAACAAAGAAATCGTCACGCTTGCATCGGAAGAAAGCGGAATCGACGAAGCGCTCTTTGCCAAAATCGACGAGAAGATGGCGAACAACAACATCTTCCGCTCCAGGAACATCTATAAGGGCGAACTGAAAACGCCGGATTCGGATGATTTTACCTCCAACGAGAATCTGTTCAATTATCAGGCGAAAGTAATTAAAATGCTCGCCGAAAGAGAATCCTGCGTTATCGTCGGCAGATGCGCCAATTATATCCTCAAAGATTATGAGAATGTCGTCTCCGTATTCGTACATGCCGGGCCGGAATTTTGCAGGGAGCAGGCGCTCCTGCGAGTATCGATCCCGGAAAAGGAAATTGATAAGTTTATCGAGAAGACGGACAAATACCGTTCCGATTATTACAAATACCATACCGGACAGAATTGGTTCGATCTGAGAGCGTACGACCTTAGCCTGAATTCGGAGAAACTCGGCTTCGACAAGTGTGTGGAGGAAATCCTCTCCTATTGCAGGATTCGATTTGAATAATCTTACGCGTTCTCTTCGAAAATAATCGTATCGAATTCTTCCGCTGCAAGACTGATCTCCCGATCTCCCCTCGGAGCCCAGCAGACTCTGAAGGGACGGAAGAATGCTTTCACGAAGCGGTAGCCGAACATTTTGCTGTCCGTGAAATGATATGCAATGAAATCCGGTCTCGAAATGCAGTTGAGCAGCATGTGCGTCAATGTGAAGTTAATCACAGGGGAATTCTCCGGTCGGTTCATTCTGCCGGACAACTGTCCCCGAAGAATCTTAGGATGGTGCTTTCTGAACCATCCCACCAGAAAGGGGCTAAAGGATTCCACGCAATAATCTCCAGGGTAGTGACGCAGGGACTCGTAAACTTTCTGACAAAGTTCATAGTTCTTCGCGCCGTTATCGGTTTTGATCTCACAGATCAACTTACTCCCGTTCAGCGCATGAAGCGCCTCTGCAAGCAGCGGAATCTTCTCGTCCGTATCCATCAGGCGAAAGGTCGCCAATTCCTCATAAGTATAATCGCGCAAATATCCGTCCACGCCGCAGATCCGTTTCAGGTTCCCGTCATGGAACACGACCAGCCGACCGTCTTTGGTCATCTGTACATCCAGTTCCACGCCGATCCCCCGCGCTGCCGCCGCGCGAAACGCAGGCAGCGAATTCTCCGGAACACTGCTGTTATGCAGTCCGCGGTGCGCATAATGAAAGCCTTTGAACTTCGACACATCACGTTTTCTGTTTGGTGCGGTCAAATAGAGCAGAAGTAAAAAGCACATATCCGTCTTCTTTCCATGAATTAATCTTCCGTATCGAATACTTCGAGCATGTCCTTGGGCAGCACCGGTTTATTGTCTCCGTGCTTCACCTGCGTCATGGTCAGATAAGCCAGTCCGACAAAGGCGGCTCCGTAAGGGAACAGCGTCCAATAGCCGACATATTGCAGCAGCGCGCCGGAAAGGATCGGCGTTACGATCTGTGCAGCCATGGAAAAGGTATAGTAATATCCGGTGAATTTACCGACGTCCGATCCCTTGCACATTTCTACAACCATGGGAAGCGAATTGACATTGATCGCCGCCCAGGCAAAGCCGATCATACAGAACACCACATAGAGAATCGGTGAGAATCCCTGCAGCGCGAAAGTCAAAAACATTCCCGCCAGGAAATTCAGCGCCAGCATTACAATGCCGATCTGGATGGTTTTCTTTCTTCCGATGTGAGAAGCAAGTTCACCGATCGGAAGATACGAAAGAATGGCAGCGCCGGTTGCGATCGTTAAGCACAGCGAGGAAGAACCGAGGCTCATCCCCCACTCCTGCATCGCATATTTCGTAAATGAAGTCGTAATCGCATTATAACCCATGAACCAAAGTGCGATAGAAACCAGCAAATAGCCCAGCGATCTTTTGACCCGGACGGGAATGTAGGACTCTCCCGTATCCGCATTTGTTTCTTCCAGACTGTCTTCCGGATGTCCGGCTTCATATTCTTCGCATTCCGCTGTCAATTTCGGTTCCTTGATCGTTAAGAACAAAACGACGACGGAAACCGTCATCACCGCAGCCACGATAATAAACAAGGGTTGATAATCGACGTGATTCAGACCCGCAGTCTTCGATTCTGAATACAGGAAAGTGGTAATCACCAGATAGATAATCCCGCCGACCGCACCCATCAGGTTGATGATCGCATTGGCCTTCGAGCGCAGCGGTTTGGGCGTGACATCCGGCATCAAGGCAACCGCGGGAGAACGATAGACGCCCATTGCAATCAGAAGAAGCCCCAGCAGAATGACAAAAATCACAAGATAACTGCGATTCGGCTGCAACGCATACAGATTATCCAGAATCGGGATGAAGGTCATCAGCAGCACAGCCGACGCCGTGCCGAAAATAATGAAGGGCATTCTGCGCCCGATCTTCGTATGCGCCCGATCGGAAACGGAACCTAAGAGCGGCAGCAAAAACAGCGCGATCACATTGTCCAGCGCCATGATCACGCCCGCTACGGTGTCCCCGATCCGAAATGTATTCTTTAGAATCAGAGGAATGACTCCGTCATACATTTGCCAGAACATGCAGATGCTCATAAATGCCATGCCGACAAGGAAAGTTCGTGTTTTGTTCAGTCTCATAGTCTTCTCCCTTTTGCAAATGACAGGAAGAGGTCTGACATCGGATATGTCAGACCTCTTCGTTCACTTCTGTTATTTCTGCTTCTGCGCAATGGCAGCCTGTGCCGCGGCAAGACGTGCGATCGGCACTCTGAACGGCGAGCAGGAAACATAGTCCAGCCCAAGGCTGTTGCAGAACTCGACGGAAGATGGATCTCCGCCGTGTTCGCCGCAGATACCGACATGCAGTTTCTCATTTACCGGCTTACCAAGGTCGATCGACATCTGCATCAGCCTGCCGACGCCGATTCTGTCAAGCTTCGCAAACGGATCGTTCTCAAAAATCTTCGCATCATAATAGGCGTCCAGGAACTTGCCTGCATCGTCACGGCTGAAGCCGTAGGTCATCTGCGTCAAGTCATTCGTTCCGAAGCAGAAGAAGTCGGCATTCGCGGCAATTTCATCCGCAGTCAGGGCAGCTCTTGGAATCTCGATCATCGTTCCGATTTCATATTCCAACTTATAATCGGCAGCCTTGATCTCTTCTTCTGCGGTATCCTGAACAAACTGTTTCACATATTTGAATTCCTTCACATCGCCGATGAGCGGAATCATAATTTCCGGCTTCACTTTCCAGTTGATGTGCTTCCTGCTTACATTGATTGCAGCGCGAATGATCGCTCTGGTCTGCATCTTGGCAATTTCCGGATAGGTAACCGCCAGACGGCAGCCGCGGTGCCCCATCATCGGATTGAATTCATGCAGGGAATCGATGATGCACCTGATTTCTTCGACCGTTTTATTCTGTGTCCTGGCAAGTTTCTCAATATCCGCCTCATCCGTCGGTACGAATTCATGCAGCGGCGGATCCAAGAAACGGATGGTAACCGGATATCCCTCCAGCGCTTCATACAGTTTCTCGAAATCGCTCTGCTGATAAGGAAGGATCTTGGCAAGCGCCTTTTCTCTTTCTTCCACGGTATCGGAGCAGATCATTTCACGGAAAGCATCGATTCTGTCGCCCTCGAAGAACATGTGCTCCGTTCTGCACAGACCGATTCCCTCTGCGCCGAGTTCTCTTGCTTTGCGTGCGTCTGCAGCCGTATCCACATTGGTACGAACCTTCATGGTGCGATATTTGTCCGCCCACGCCATGATTCTTCCGAATTCACCGGCGATCGTTGCGTCCACGGTCGGAATCTTTCCTTCATAAATATTCCCGGTGGAACCGTTAATTGAAATGTAGTCGCCTTCATTGAATTCCTTGCCGCCGAGCGTGAATTTCTTCGCCGCTTCGTCGATATTGATCTCACCGCAGCCGGAGACGCAGCACTTACCCATACCTCTTGCAACGACAGCCGCATGACTTGTCATACCGCCGCGCACCGTCAGAATCCCCTGTGCCGCCTTCATGCCGGTGATATCCTCGGGAGAGGTCTCCAATCTGACCAGAACGACCTTCTCGCCGTTTTTCTGCCATGCTTCCGCATCTTCCGCACAGAACACCACCTTACCGCAGGCAGCGCCGGGCGATGCGCCGAGTCCTCTGCCGAGCGGCTTCGCTTTCTTCAATTCCTTTACATCGAACTGCGGATGCAGCAGTGTGTCAAGGTTTCTGGGATCGATCATGGCCACTGCTTCTTCTTCCGACTTCATTCCCTCATCTACGAGATCGCAGGCAATCTTGAGTGCAGCCTGTGCGGTTCTCTTACCGTTTCGACACTGCAGCATGAAGAGTTTGCCGTTTTCCACGGTAAATTCCATATCCTGCATATCATGATAATGTTTCTCCAGAATCTTGCACACCTTGATAAACTGATCATAAGCTTCGGGGAATTTCTGCTCCATCTCCGAAATATGCATCGGGGTACGGATTCCTGCAACCACGTCCTCACCCTGTGCATTCACAAGGAACTCACCCATCAACTGTTTCTCTCCGGTCGCGGGATCACGGGTAAAGGCAACGCCGGTACCGGAATTGTTGTTCAGATTGCCGAATACCATCGGCATCACGGAAACTGCCGTCCCCCAACTGTAAGGAATATCATTGTCACGACGATATACGTTGGCACGCGGATTATCCCAGGAGCGGAATACCGCTTTGATCGCTTCTTTCAACTGTGTAATCGGGTCTGTCGGGAAGTCCTCGCCAAGTTCATTCTTATATTCCTGCTTGAACTCTTCCGCTAGTTCCTTCAAATCCGCTGCGGTCAGATCTACATCAAAGGTCACGCCTTTCTTCTCTTTCCTCTTGTCGATCAGTTCTTCGAAATGCTTCTTACCGACGCCCATTACGACGTCCGAGAACATCTGGATGAAACGTCTGTAGGAATCATAAACGAATCTCTCGAACTTCGGATCGGGATTCCCGCTGATCATTGCGGCAACCACTTCATCATTCAAGCCGAGATTCAAAATGGTATCCATCATGCCGGGCATTGATGCGCGCGAACCGGAACGTACAGATACGAGCAGCGGCTTCTCCGGATCACCGAAATATTTGTCATTGATCATTTCCATCCGACCGACAAACTCCATAATGGAACCCATGATCTCATCGTTGATCTGTCTGCCGTCTTCATAATACTGGTTACAGGCCTCCGTCGTTACGGTAAAGCCCTGCGGTACGGGAAGACCGATGTTGGTCATCTCCGCCAGATTGGCGCCCTTACCGCCCAGAATATTACGCATGGTTGCGTTACCCTCCGTAAACAAATAAACCCATTTCTTTCTCATTTTGACCTCCTAAAATATATTTTTGTTTCTTTGTTGACTTTTTAACAAAAGAAAAGAGCCAAATTACCCCTTAGTAATTGGCTCTTAACATCATATTCGAATTTCCTAAGTGTAAACTACACACTCGTAAAACGATCATTCTGTCTCCCTCTGCTAACACATCCTCAACAACAGGAGTTTATCATACCTTTCTTGTTTTGTCCACCCAAACGCGCGCATACTTTGTATTTAAACAAATGCATCTGCTAAAAATCAAATTTGCCGTCAAAATAGGCCGCCAGATCCGCAATCGCAACCCTCTCCTGCGCCATGCTGTCTCTGTCGCGTACAGTAACACAACCGTCGTTTTCCGAATCGAAATCATAGGTGATGCAGAACGGCGTACCGATCTCGTCCTGTCTGCGGTAACGTTTCCCGATGTTGCCCCTGTCGTCGAATTCACAGTGATACTGCTTCGAAAGTTCGGTATAGATCTTCTCTGCGCCCTCATTCAGTTTCTTGGAAAGCGGAAGGACAGCGATCTTGACAGGCGCAAGCGCAGGATGGAAATGCAGCACGGTTCTCATATCTCCTTCCCCGATAGTTTCCTCATCGTAAGCGCCGCAGAGGAACGCAAGGAAAAGACGTTCCACACCGACTGACGGCTCAATGACATAAGGAATATACTTCTCATTCGTCGTATCGTCAAAATAACTCATGTCCTCACCGGATACGTTGGCATGCTGCGTCAGGTCATAGTCGGTACGATCCGCAATGCCCCACAGTTCGCCCCAGCCGAACGGGAATAAGAATTCCACATCGGTGGTTGCCTTGGAATAAAAGGACAATTCCTCCGCATCATGATCGCGGACGCGCATCTCCTCTTCCTTCATGCCCAGTTTCTTCAGCCAGTCAATACAAAATTGCTTCCAGTAGGCGAACCACTCCAGATCGGTATCGGGAACGCAGAAGAATTCCATCTCCATCTGCTCGAATTCACGCACACGGAAAATAAAATTGCCGGGTGTAATCTCATTTCGGAAAGACTTCCCGACCTGACAGATCCCGAACGGCACTTTCTTTCTGGAAGTACGCTGCACATTTTTGAAATTCACGAAAATACCCTGTGCCGTTTCCGGTCTCAGATATACCGTATTCTTGGCGTCTTCGGTAACGCCCTGGAAGGTCTTGAACATCAGGTTGAACTGTCTGATATCGGTGAAATT
The DNA here is from genome assembly GCA_964571555.1 of uncultured Lachnospiraceae bacterium. Classification (GTDB taxonomy): domain Bacteria; phylum Bacillota; class Clostridia; order Lachnospirales; family Lachnospiraceae; genus UBA2868. Next base: position 14,432 of record CAZNCH010000046.1, read on the forward strand.
GTGTTTGCCGCAGGAAGGACAGGGAATGTTGTTCTCCTCAACATATTCTTTCATCTGCTTCTGTGTCCAGCCGTCCACGCTGCCATCCAGACTGATTCCGTGCTTGGCGGCATAATCCTCGATGATTTTATCCGCTCTGAAACGCTCATGGCATTCTCTGCAGTCCATCAGGGGATCCGAAAAACTTCCGAGATGACCGGATGCGACCCAGGTCTGCGGATTCATTAGAATTGCGCAGTCCACCCCGACATTGGTCGGACTTTCCTTGACGAATTTCTGCCACCAGGCGTTTTTGATGTTATTTTTCAGTTCCACACCGAGAATACCGAAGTCCCATGTATTGGCAAGCCCGCCGTAAATCTCCGAACCGGGATGCACGAAACCGCGTGATTTCGCAAGTGCTACGATCTTTTCCATTGTTTTTTCCATGACAGTACCAAGCCTTTCCGTTTCATTTCTATTCGAATTCTTCTCAGAATCCCTTTTGATTGCTGTTTGATTATTTGATCATAAGATAGCCGTAACCCGTAGAATCGCCCGACAGATATGCGCTCTTATCATCGTTCAGTTCCACATTGGCAGAGGTGTATAAGATAGAATCATAGGTATGCAGCATTGCATGATCCTTCAGCACAATCATGTGATAATCGCTGAAATCCGACAAATGATCGCTGTGGATGATATTATCGCCGAGGACGTTTTTCAGTTTAATGTTGACGCAATAGCCTTCCAGAATTGCCTCTTCCACTGTACCGAAGAACAGTTCCGCCCTGTTAAATGCCGCATAATCCGCACCGCGCTTAAACTGCAGTTCTACACAGGCCTTGCCGTCCGCCGCTTCGCAGGAGACCAGCGTCACCTTTCCGTCCTGATGTTTCTCATTGTAAAGGACAATTTCCCGTTCTATCATCTGCTTCATCTCCTGCACCTGATAGAAAGATTCATCGAAATCTTCCACCACAACAGAGTTCACCGTGCCGTCACGATGAAAGGTAATGGACGATTCCGACGCCGGACCTTTTGCTTTGCCGCAACCGGCAAGGAAAAAGACGATAATAAAAATGAATGATAAGTAGGCTTTTTTCATCTTTTGTTCCTTTACTCAGATCGACTGGTCAGCAGAAACAAACCCCATTATACCGAAATAAACCGCTCATTTCAAGCGAAAAGACGATCAGCATTCCAGTTCTTCCAGCAATTTCAGGCTCTTGAACGGTCTGTCATAGAATCTGCTCCGATAGACCCTGTTCAATTCCGATAATTCGATCAGGATATCCTCTGTTACCGCAAATGTATATAACTGCTCTATCGGGGTCTGCACAATGAAATCCACCGTATAAACCGTTGCGGGAAGCAGATCTTTCCCGATCGGGAGGCCGGGGAAAACACCGTTTACGACCAGCGTTTTGATTTCATAAATCTGACGAACCAGTGTATTGTCAAGACTGTCCTTCACAAGCGCGCGGATCGACTGGTACAGCAGTTTCAGCATCATCACGTCATTGTTGTTCTCTCTGGTATAATATGCCGCCAGCTCCAGAAAATACATCCCCAGATAAGCAGCATGATAATCCGTTCTTAATTCTTCGAAATACTGAATGATCTCCGCGTCCACCAGCGTGTAGGCGGATTTTCCTTCATATAATTTGAAAGTACCGAAACAGAAGGGATTGGTCGCACCCATCATCTTGCTGCCGGGCTTCCTTGCGCTTCTGGCGAATGCCGTAATCTTACCCCTTTCCCTGGTCAGGATCACAAGACGCCTGTCATAATCATTGACGGGACCGGTCTCCAGAACCATACCGATCACCAGAATATCCTCTCTCATTCTTCACTGATCTCTCTTTGATCATAGCCAAAGTTCTTCAGGTGAAAATCACTGTCTCTCCAATCCTTCTTCACCTTTACAAACAAATGCAGATTGACCTGTGTTTCAAGCAGGCGTTCTATTTCAAAACGTGCCGCGGAACCGATCTTCTTCAGCATCGCGCCGCCTTTTCCGATAATGATGCCCTTATGCGAATCCCGTTCGCAAACAATGGTTGCATCAATGTGAACGATCTTTGGTGTAAACTGCATCCGCTCAATGACGACGGCAATTCCGTGCGGGATCTCATCATTCAGACATTTCAGCGCCTTTTCACGGATCATCTCCGAAACGATTTGCCGTTCCGGCTGATCCGTGACGGTATCTTCGTCATAAAAGGGCTCCCCGTAGGGAAGATAGCGGAAGATCAGAGAAAGCAGTTCTTCCGTATTGTTGCCCTTCAAAGCGGAAAGCGGTATCACCTCGGCAAAATCACAGAGATCTTTGAAGCGGTCAATGATAGAAAACATCTGATCATGGCTGACCAGATCCGACTTGTTGATGACCAGAATCACCGGCGTCCTGCATTGTTGCAGCTGCTTTGCAATTCTCTGATCTCCCGGTCCCACGAAATCGGCGGCCTCTACCAGCCAAAGAACCAAATCGACATCCTGCAGCGCGCTCATCGCCGCGCTGACCATATAATTGCCCAACTTATCCTTCGCCCGGTGCAGACCCGGAGTATCCACGAAGACAATCTGTCCCTGCTCACAGGTATATACCGTACGGATTCTGTTTCTGGTTGTCTGCGGCTTATGAGAAGTAATCGCAATCTTCTGCCCGATCAGTCGGTTCATCAGCGTCGATTTTCCGACGTTCGGGCGTCCGATCAGCGTTACAAAGCCGGATTTGAACCGGTTCGTTTTCTCCATCTGTTATTGCTGCGCATCCTCTTGCGGGTTGACGGGTTCTTGCGGCGCT
>CAZNCH010000047.1:0-16398 GCA_964571555.1 uncultured Lachnospiraceae bacterium
TCCAGACGGATCATTTCGTACTTGTCTTCCTGCGTGCGATCCTTTTTGTTGACCAACGCCGCGGGTACGTTCAACTTGCCGATATCGTGAATCAGCGCCGCAAGCACCAGATCAATCTGATCCTCGTAACGAAAATTCATCTTATGCGCAATCATGGCGCAGAGAATCGCAACGTTGAGACTGTGCTTATAGATGAAATCCTCTTTGCTTCTTAAATTCTGCACGAAGTTAATCTTATGGCTCAGTCTCCCGTATTCCCTGATCATGCTCTCGGCGAAAGGAAACATCTTGGACTGTCTGCCGTTTCGGAGCACGTAGTCCAGTTCCTCTCTGATCGTAAATACCGCAACCGCCTGATATCGTTCAAACGCGATATCATCAATCGTCATCGGAGGAAGCGGCTCCGCCGGTTCCAGAATGAACACACCGATCAAACCGAAATTCTTCACGGACGAAATCCCTTGCGGCGTCAGTTTGGAATCGCGCTCATAGAGTAAAACACCCTTCTTGTTATAAATCGGTTTGGCAAGTCTCATCCCGACCTTCAGATCCTCGGCTTTAATAAATTGCATCTTCCCTCTCCCTGACAGAAAGTATAATATAGATCGGCTTCCCGTTTCGCAGCGTCACCATGCGGGCACGCGTCAAAACATCGTTTTGTAACACGGGGCAATAGACCTTGCAGTCCACCATGCCCGTACTCTCATTTATGCGCTTGATCGGGCAGTCGGAACAGGGTTCCTTTTCGCCCTTGATTCCCACATAACAAAAGCCGCCGTCCGCTGCACCGAAACGTTCCAAAAAGACCGTATTGCCGTACAATAACCGATATTGATCATCCACCGCATAAGCAGACGTAGGGATCGGATCCAAAAGATCCCGAACCAGTTCCATCTCCTTCGTGGAAAGCGTCGGATTCTCGCTCTGATCATATCGTTTGAAGTCCGCGTCATACAGAATGTACGTATCCCGACCGGACTGTCTTGCATCCACAAGCGCGGCAAGCGCCCGATCCAGCAGTTTCTGCGGCGTTGCCTTTTTCCGGTCGAAGGCGGAAATTCCGATCGAAACCGTGAGGTCACCAACGCCCATTCTGTCCTGAAACACCTCTCTGATTACGGTTCGGACATAAGAAGCGCGTTCCAAAAGCACGCTCATCGAACGCACGCCCTTCATGCTGACGGCAAATTGATCCGTTTTCAATCTGCCAATCAGATCGGAGCCTCTGAACGCCCGACTGAAAAGCTTTGCAATTTCTAAAATCGCGCCGTCGGCGCCGGCATTGCCATGTGTCCGGATCCATTCATCGAACTCGTCAATCGCAATTACCATAAGGTTCGGAAAAACGCCCTTGGGCGTCTTCTCAATATAGGCGGCGAGCTGTTCATACAGACTCTTCTCTTTCAGAAGTCCGGTCAATTCATCCCGTTCCAGCGCATCCTCCTCATTTCGCCGCTTCGTCTCGTCATCAATGTATGTCAGCGTGCCGTATATCACTTCCGGTACGCCGGAAGCATTCGATTCCGCGCTGCCTTTCAACTGGTACCAGCGATAAGTTCCGCCGAAATCAAGAAAACGCACATATTCCATGCGTATCTTCTCTGCGGACTTGAGCGACGAAAAGAACGCAACCGCAGACTTCACATCATCCGGATGAACCTTTTCATGTGAAGAAAGCGTCGCAGTAAACGCGTGGACAGTCAATGGAAGCGGGATATATTTCGTCAGGTTATCGGAGAAATTAATCTCATCCCTTTGGATATGAAATTCAAATACAATGGTCTCGTTCAGATCGACTGCATTTTGAATTAGTTCTTCGCTTAACCGATGCATAGAATCCCCCACAATTCAATACATTCATTCTACCAAAATGCACATCAAATAACAAGGACGCCCGCAAGGATTACAACAAAAAGGACGCGAAAACATAATTCCCGTAGTCAATCCCCTTCGTACTCAATGCAGTCCTGCCGCATCTTCGCTCAAGGAGCCCTTCGGTGCCGAGTCGATCCAACACGGAACCGTAAACCGCTTCGATCGGAAGACGGAACTTATCTTCAAATTCCGCATCGGAAATTCCGCAGAGTCTCCGCAGACCGAGAAACATAAATTCTTCCATCGCATCCTGTTTCGAAAGCACCGTTCTCTCACACACCGCACACGGATCCGCCAGATATGCGTTCAGATCCGCTACGTTCCTTCTGCGCTCCCCTCTCACCAAAGACGACGCCCCCAGCCCGAAGCCGTAATAATCCTGTCTCGTCCAATAAGCGCTGTTGTGCCTGCTCTCAAAGCCTTCCAGCGCAAAATTACTGATCTCGTACTGCCGATAACCGGCTCCCACAAGCGTATCCCGCACCTGATTGTAGAGCGCACGCTCCGCTTCCTCCGGCAGAATCGAACTACCCTCCTGCCCCTCCTTGTGGAATTGTTCATAAAACGGCGTTCCCTCTTCCAGAATCAGACTATATGCCGAGATATGTTCCGGACGCAGCGCAAGCAGCACGGAAAGCGTCTCCGCAAGGACGGTCGCATTCTGCTCCGGCAGCGCCGTCATAATATCGCAACTGATGTTCTCAAAGCCTGCCGCCCTCGCCTGTCGGAAACAAAGGTGAAAATCATGCGCGCTGTGGATCCTGCCGAGCAGTTTCAACTCCCTCTCATCGGCAGACTGCAAACCGATGCTGACGCGATTGATCCCCGCACGCCGATAAGAAGCAAATTTCTCTTGATCCGTCGTCCCCGGATTCACTTCAATCGTAATCTCCGCGTCCTCTCTTACCTTGAAGTTCATTCTCACGGTATCCATGATCTTCGCAATGGCGTCGGAAGGCAACACGCTTGGCGTCCCGCCGCCGAAATAAACAGACGCAACCTCACAATCTTCGTGAGATGCGTCTGTCTGTGCCTCTTCTGTCTGTGCCGCTCTTATCTGTGTCGCCTCTATTTGTTTACATAATTTATTTACATAATCGCTTTGCACGGAAATCCCCACAGGAAAAGACAAAAAATCACAGTATCTGCATTTTCTGATGCAGAACGGGATATGAATATAGATTCCGATGGGAGTTGTCTGTTTAATCCTCATCCAGTTTCAACACGCTCATGAATGCTTTCTGCGGAATTTCCACATTTCCGATCTGACGCATCCGCTTCTTCCCTTCCTTCTGCTTCTCAAGCAGTTTCTTCTTTCGGGTGATGTCGCCGCCGTAGCACTTCGCCAGCACGTCCTTACGAACCGCCTTCACCGTCTCTCTGGCAATGATTTTGGAACCGACCGCAGCCTGAATCGGAATCTCGAACAAATGTCGCGGGATCTCCTGCTTCAATTTCTCACACATCTTTCTGCCGCGCTCATAGGCGCTCTCCGCATGTACGATAAAGGAAAGCGCATCCACTTCCTCATGGTTGATCAGGATATCCAATTTTACCAGTTCGCTCTTCTCATAGCCTTTCATTTCATAGTCGAAACTTGCATAACCTCTCGAACGCGATTTCAACGCGTCGAAGAAATCATAGATGATCTCATTGAGCGGAAGATCATATTTGAGCAGCGCTCTGGTCGCTTCCATATATTCCATGCCCAGATATCTGCCGCGGCGTTCCTGACACAGTTCCATGATCGAGCCGACATATTCCGTCGTTACCATGATCTCGGCGGAAACGATCGGTTCCTCCATGAAGTCGATTTCAGAAGGATCCGGCAGGTTCGACGGATTCGTGAGTTCAATCACTTCTCCGTTCGTCTTATGCACTTTATAGATTACGGAAGGCGCGGTGGTGACCAGATCCAGATTGTATTCCCGCTCAAGGCGCTCCTGCACCACCTCAAGATGCAGCAGTCCCAAAAATCCGCAGCGGAAACCGAAACCGAGCGCAATACTGGTCTCCGGCTCATAGTTGAGCGAAGCATCGTTCAGCTGCAGTTTCTCCAGCGCATCCCGCAGATCCGGATATTTCGCGCCGTCAGCAGGATACATGCCGCAATACACCATGGACAGCACCTTTTTATAGCCGGGCAGCGCTTCCTCACACGGATGCGCCGCATTGGTCACCGTATCGCCGACCGCCGTATCGCGTACATTCTTGATACTCGCGGTAATATAACCTACCATGCCGGCGGTCAATTCCTCACAGGGAAGAAACTGTCCTGCGCCGAAGGTGCCGACCTCTACGACCTCAGCAACCGCGCCGGTCGCCATCATTTTGATCGGGGTTCCTTTGCCCACTCTGCCGTCCATCAGCCTGCAGAAGATAAGCACTCCCTTGTACGGATCGTAGAGGGAGTCAAAAATCAGGGCTTTCAGCGGCGCATCTTCATTCCCCCTCGGCGGGGGAAGTTTCGTCACGATCTGCGCCAGCACCTCATCGACCCCGATTCCGCTCTTAGCGGAAATCCGCGGCGCATCCTGCGCTTCGATGCCGATTACGTCCTCGATTTCCGCCGCCACTCTGTCGGGATCCGCACTCGGCAAATCGATCTTATTGATCACCGGAAACACATCCAGATCATGATCCAGCGCCAGATAAATATTGGCAAGCGTCTGGGCTTCGATGCCCTGCGCCGCATCCACGACAAGAATGGCTCCGTCGCAGGCAGCAAGGGAACGGCTCACCTCATAGTTGAAGTCCACGTGTCCCGGCGTGTCGATCAGGTTCAGAATGTATTCCTTCCCGTCTTCCGCCTTGTAAACCGTGCGCACCGCCTGAGACTTAATGGTAATGCCGCGTTCTCGCTCCAGATCCATGTTGTCCAGAATCTGCGCCTGCATCTCCCGACTCGTCAATAGTCCGGTACTCTCTATGATACGATCGGCAAGTGTAGACTTGCCGTGATCAATATGTGCTATGATACAAAAATTTCGGATGAGACTGCGATCCATTGATTTTCCTCCATAATTTTCTCACAAGAAGAAGTATAGGAGAAACAGCCGGAATTTGCAAGAAAAAGTATTGACATAAAAGGATAAGTCTACTAAACTATATTAGTGTGTCAATTGTGAGACGTCCGTGTCCGGATTCACAGGCACACCCGGAGGACTTGATCCTTACTCTACGAATGGGAGGTGTAATCGTGGCTAACATTAAATCAGCCAAGAAGAGAATTCTTGTGATCAATAAGAGAACCGAGCGCAATAAAGCGATCCGTTCCAAAGTGAAGACTTATATTAAGAAAGTTTACGCTGCTATTGACGGAAACGACAAGGATGCCGCTGATGTTGCCCTTCGCGATGCGATTTCGGAATTGAGCAAAGCTGCTTCAAAGGGTGTATATCATAAGAGCACAGCGTCCAGAAAGATTTCCCGTATGACAAAGGCAGTGAACGCCATCCGGTAGTCTTGGAGAAACGTTCCTAAATAAGCATAAATGAAGCATCGATTCATACCGTCATGTGAATCGATGCTTTTTTCGGTGCTGACTCAAACGTGATCCGTTGCCACGTCCGCCGCTTCTTCTGCCTTAATCGCTTCGGCTGCTTCAACCGTTTCTTCTGCCCTGATCGCTTCCGTTGTCTCCATCGAGGACTCGATCGGTTCCATTTGAGCGATCGTTTGATCCGGCTCTCTGAATTCTTCTCTGCCGGCGGTATTGGAAATTTCTCTGACACTGGATGCGCGCTGCTTCTTCGCCTGATCCATCTCTTCCCCGAGCAGTACCGGAGAAATGGACGGATCCAGTTCAAACGGATAAATCACGCCGAACGCCCGCCGCAAATTATCGTACAGCCGCATCATATAGAGAATCGTCTCATGCGGCAGTTCCGCGCACTCAAGATATCCGTCAGCAATCGAACGCATGGCGGAATTCACTTCATATTCATAGCCGGTCACCTGATAGGGCGCCGCATGCGCTTCGATCAGTTTATGCTCCAGATTATAGGCTCTTACTTCCTCGAAATTGATAATATTATCCACTTCGATGTATCCGTTGGTTCCGTAAATCATGGCGCGGCAATCCGTTTCCGCGACCATGGTGGAAAACAGGCTTGCCATCCGACCGTCCGTATAGGTCAGCGTGATCGCTTCCTGCGCATCCACGCCGGTCTGTAACTTCGTACAGGTTGCCGCGATTCCTTCCAGATCGTTTCCGAAAATCATCGACGCGAAATGCAGCGCATAACAGCCGACGTCCAAAAGCGCGCCGCCGGCGAGTTCCGGTCTGACCAGCCGTTCTTTGTTCTCCATTGGGAAGCCGACGCTTGCACGCATGGAAGTAATCTTGCCGATGATGCCGGAATTCACCATATCAAGAATGGTGTCCACCATCGGCATATAACGCGACCACATTGCTTCGGCAAGAAACAGACCCCGTTCTTCCGCCATTTTGATCACTTCCTCCGCCTGCGCGGCGGTAGCGGTAAACGGCTTCTCAACCAGCACATGCTTGCCGTGTTCCAGACATAATTTGATATGCTCGTAATGGTGAGAATGCGGCGTAGCGATATAGACCAGTTCCACCAGTTCATCATTCAGCAGCTCCGAATAGGATCCGTAGGCTCTGCCAAACACGTATTTGTTCGCAAACAACTCCGCGCGGGACAGTTCTCTTGCCGCCACGGCATAGCAGGATGCGCCTCTTAAGTGCTGCAGCGTCATCGCCATTTTGGCTGCGATCGTCCCGGCGCCCAAGATGGCAATGTTCATCCCTTATCCTTCCTCTCCACCGTGTTGTTCTTCACACGCATTCCATCCATGTCCTTAATGAACTGAGAGAATTTGGAATAATTGTAATTTCGAATATTGAAATTCGGAATTCTGCGTTCGATCTTCTGTTTTAATTCGGGAAGACTCATTTTGCTTCCCTTTGTCTTTTCGACGAGATCCGCAACGATTTTCTCAATCTGCTCTCTGCTGACCTCAGACTCCGCAAGATAGACCGCTATATTATTGCCGCGCGGTTCAAGACGCAGCGCCTTAATGCTCTCCAACAACTTGGACAGTTTCGAATAACCGTAGTTTCTGACGTCGAAATCGGCATGCCGGTTGATCAATTTGTTGCCAAGTTCCCCCACCGTCGTTTCTTTGTCGTTGGCGTCGTTGTCGGCAATGATTTTGAAAATACTCTCTTCAATATCTTCCAGACTGACTTCCATCAGTTGACCACTTTCTTCCTCTTCCTGCGCCAGCACCTCAAGATACTTAAACAGCGAGCAGCTTGCACGGAACGCTTCGACCGTTTTCTTCTCGCCCATGCCGATCACCAGCATTCCCGACTCGCGCAGCCTTCCTGCAAGTCGCGTGAAATCGGAATCGGAAGAGACGATACAGAAGCCGTCCACCTTGCCGGAATAGAGAATATCCATGGCGTCAATGATCATTGCAGAATCCGTGGAATTCTTGCCCTGCGTATATCCGTACTGCTGTACCGGCGTAATGGCATTGTGCAGCATGATATCCTTCCATCCTGCGCTTGCCCTGTTCGCCCAATCACCGTACGCACGCTTATAGGTAGCGATGCCGTAATTGGACACCTCATCAAAAATATATTTCACATATTTCGGCGATACATTCTCCGAATCGATCAGTACCGCCAGGCGACGTTCATTTTCCATCTTTTACCCCTTTTTCTTTGGAACCAACTGATCCATACCGCCCATATAAGGTCTTAAAACCTCAGGAACCGTCACACTGCCGTCTGCCTTGAGATGATTCTCAAGGAAGGCGATCAGCATACGGGGCGGCGCCACTACCGTATTGTTCAACGTATGCGCGAAATACTTTCCGTCCTTCCCGTTGACACGAATCTTGAGCCGTCTTGCCTGTGCGTCTCCTAAATTCGAACAGGAACCGACCTCGAAATATTTCTGCTGACGCGGACTCCATGCTTCGACGTCGATGGATTTCACCTTCAGATCCGCAAGGTCGCCCGAACAGCATTCCAATGTACGCACCGGGATCTCCATGGAGCGGAACAGATCGACGGTATTCTGCCAGAGCTTTTCAAACCACTGTTTGCTGTCGTCCGGATGACAGACCACGATCATCTCCTGCTTCTCGAACTGATGGATCCTGTAGACGCCTCTCTCTTCCATCCCGTGCGCCCCCTTTTCCTTGCGGAAGCAGGGAGAATAACTGGTCAGCGTCTTCGGCAGTTCTTCTTCCGGAATGATCGTATCGATAAACTTACCGATCATGGAGTGCTCGCTGGTACCGATGAGGTAGAGATCCTCTCCCTCGATCTTATACATCATCGCATCCATCTCCGAGAAACTCATAACGCCGGTTACCACGTTGCTCCTGATCATAAAGGGCGGAACACAGTAAGTGAAGCCCCTGTCGATCATGAAATCACGGGCATAGGCAAGAACCGCGGAATGCAGACGCGCGATATCTCCCATCAGATAATAGAAGCCGTTGCCGGAAACACGTCCCGCCGCGTCCAAATCGATCCCGTCGAAGGACTCCATGATCTCCGTGTGATATGGTATCGCAAATTCCGGTACAACAGGCTCGCCGTATCTTTGCACTTCGACATTTTCCGAATCATCCCGTCCGATCGGAACGGAAGGATCGATGATATTGGGAAGGGTCATCATGATCTTTGTAACCTTCTCCGTCAGTTCGGTTTCCATCTCCTGCAGTTCGCTTAAGCGATCCGAATTCGCGGTCACCTGTTTCTTGACCGCTTCGGCTTCCTCTTTCTTCCCCTGCGCCATCAGCGCGCCGATCTCTTTGCTGATCTTGTTCCTGTTCGCCCGCAGATCGTCGGCTTCCTGTTTTGCCGCGCGGTTCTTCTCATCCAGCGCGATCACCTCGTCCACCAGAGGAATCTTCTCCTCTTGAAACTTATTCTTAAGGTTCTGTTTTACAATATCAGGGTGCTCCCTGACGAACTTCATATCCAGCATGTTCTGTCTCCCCTCTTCCTGCAAATTACATTGGATGCGCAAACAGCGCAGACACTTTAAAAAGTATAAACGCTTTCCCTGCGATTCGCAAGTATGCGCCGCTTAGATTTCCTCGATTTCACTGTGGAACTGCTGCAATGACTTCACGCTGCCGAATGACCGCTTCATTGCCTGAATTCCGGCAATGGACGCCTTAACTGCCGCCATCGTCGAGACATAGGGAATCCGTGCCTTGATCACGCCTTTTCTGATATAGGAATCGTCCATCGCACCTCTCCTGTCATCGGGCGTATTGATCACCAGCACCACCTCATGGTTCGTAATCGCATCAAGTACGTTCGGTCTGCCCTGTTGCAGTTTGAAGATCTTCTTGCAGGGAATTCCCGCGTTCACGATCATATCGCAGGTGCCGCCGGTGGCAATCAGATCGAAGCCGCAGTCGTAGAACCCCTTTGCAACCTCAACCAGATCCTTTTTGTCGCGGTCGTTGACGCTGATGAGAACCGTACCTTCCATCGGCAGACCTGTTTGCGTCGCTTCCTGCGCTTTGAAGAAGGCTTCGCCGAAATCGGACGCCATGCCGAGTACTTCGCCGGTAGAGCGCATTTCGGGTCCTAAGAGCGGATCCACTTCCTGGAACATATTGAACGGGAAGACGGCTTCCTTCACGCCGCAGTGATGGAACCGCTTCTCCCTAAGCATCGGTACCGGCGAAGGTCTTCCGGTCAGTTCCGCAGTGATCACTTCCGTTGCAAGCGGCACCATCCGAATATCACAGACCTTGGAGACAAGGGGCACCGTACGGGATGCTCTCGGATTCGCTTCCAGCACATAGACCTGATCGTCTTCAATTGCATACTGCATATTCATCAGACCGCAGACCTTCATCTCACGTGCAATCTTCTTCGTATATTCACGAATCAGAGCAACATTCCTGGCGGAAATGTTCTTGGCGGGCAGTACGCATGCACTGTCACCGGAATGCACGCCCGCAAGTTCGATATGTTCCATCACCGCAGGAACAAACACATGCTCGCCGTCGGAAATCGCGTCCGCTTCGCATTCCAGCGCATTCTGCAGAAAACGGTCGATCAGAATCGGACGATCCGGCGTGACGCCGACCGCTGCCGCCATATAGATCTTCATGTGTTCATCATCATGGACGACTTCCATGCCGCGTCCGCCCAGTACGTAGGAAGGACGCACCATCACCGGATAGCCGATCCTTCCCGCAATGGAAAGCGCTTCGTCCACATTGACCGCCATCCCCGCTTCCGGCATGGGAATTTCAAGTTTATCCATCATGGCGCGGAAGAGATCTCTGTCCTCAGCCATGTCAATCGTCTCCGGCGTCGTGCCCAGAATATTCACGCCGTACTTCTTCAGATCAGCCGCAAGGTTGAGCGGCGTCTGTCCGCCGAACTGGGCGATCACGCCGACCGGCTTCTCTTTCTCGTGAATCGAGAGTACATCTTCCAGGGTCAGCGGTTCGAAATACAGTTTGTCGGAAGTATCATAGTCCGTTGACACCGTTTCCGGATTACAATTGACGATGATCGTCTCAAATCCGAGTTTCTTCAGTGCCTTTGCGGCATGGACACAGCAGTAATCGAATTCGATTCCCTGACCGATCCGGTTCGGTCCGCCGCCGAGGATCATGATTTTCATCGGATTCTCCGAAGCCGGAACATCCTGATCCAGATGATAGGACGAGAAGTAATAGGACGACGCTTCCGTGCCGGAGACATGCACCGCTTCCCACCTCTCAACGGCGCCTGCAGCCATACGCGCCTTGCGCACATCCTCTTCCGGAACTTCCAGAAGGCTGCTCAAATATTTATCCGCAAAGCCGTCGCGCTTTGCCCGAACCAGAAGTTCCGTCGGAAGCATGGAACCGCGATAGGTCAGGATTTCTTCTTCCTCTTCCACCAGTTCCTTCATCTGATTCAGAAAATACGGCTTGATTCCGGTAATCTGATAGAGTTCCTCAATCGTCGCACCCTTGCGCAGTGCTTCATAAGTGATAAAATGACGCTCGGAACTGGGCACATGCAGCATATCCAACAACTGCTTCTTCGTAAGTTCCGCAAAGTTTCTGGCGCCGCCCAGCCCGTATCTGCCGATTTCAAGCGATCGGATCGCTTTCTGGAAGGCTTCTTTAAAGGTCTTGCCGATACTCATGACTTCGCCGACCGCCCGCATCTGCGTGCCGAGTTTATCCTGCGCGCCTTTGAATTTCTCAAATGCCCATCTTGCGAATTTGATCACGATGTAGTCGCCATCCGGCACATACTGATCCAAAGTTCCGTATTTCCCACAGGGAATATCCTTCAAATCCAGTCCTGCCGCAAGCATCGCGGATACGAGGGCAATCGGAAACCCGGTCGCCTTGGATGCAAGCGCGGAAGAACGGGAAGTTCTGGGATTGATTTCAATGACAATGATCCTGCCGTCTTCCGTATTTCTGGCAAACTGCACGTTGGTGCCGCCGATGACTTCGATCGCATCCACAATCTTATATGCCTGTCTCTGCAATTCTTTCTGCACGCTCTCGGAAATTGTCAGCATCGGCGCACTGCAGAACGAATCTCCGGTGTGTACGCCGAGCGGGTCGATATTCTCAATGAAGCAGACCGTAATCATCTTGCCGGTTGCGTCTCTGACCACTTCCAGTTCCAGTTCTTCCCAGCCAAGAATCGATTCCTCCACCAGAACCTGACCGACCATACTGGCTTGTAAGCCCCTTGCGCATACGGTTTTGAGTTCCTCAACATTATATACCAGTCCGCCGCCTGCACCGCCCATGGTATAGGCGGGACGAAGCACCACGGGGTAGCCGAGTTGATCCGCAATGTGAAGCGCATCGTCTACGGTATAAGCGACCTCGGAGCGAGCCATCTCGATTCCCAGTTCCTTCATGGTCTTCTTGAATTCGATCCGATCCTCACCGCGTTCGATCGTATCCACCTGCACGCCGATCACCTTGACGTTATATCTATCCAAAACACCCGCTTCATTCAGTTCGGAGCAGAGATTCAATCCCGTCTGTCCGCCGAGATTCGGCAGCAAGCCGTCGGGACGCTCTTTCTCGATGATCTGGGTCAGACGCTCCACATTCAACGGTTCGATGTAGGTGACGTCCGCCGTTTCCGGATCCGTCATAATCGTCGCCGGATTCGAATTCACAAGCACGATCTCATATCCGAGCGCTTTGAGCGCCTTACACGCCTGTGTACCGGAATAGTCGAACTCACACGCCTGTCCAATGATGATGGGTCCGGATCCGATGATCAGGATTTTGTTGATATCCTCTCTTTTCTTCATAAGTTCCTCCTGCCTATTTTACAAGCGACGCGGAAGCATCCGCGTCGCATAGGATCAATCAAATAATACGGTTGAGAAATAGCGTTCTCCCGTGTCGGGAAGAATGGTTACAATGGTCTTGCCGGGACCGAGCACCTTAGCCATCTTCAGCGCTGCCGCCACATTGGAACCGGATGAGATACCGCACATGATTCCCTCTTCTCTCATCAGTCTCTTCGCGGTATTCAAGGCTTCCTCATCGGAAATCAAACAGATGTCGGAATAGATCTCCGTGTTCAGATTATCCGGAATGAGTCCGTCGCCGATGCCCATCTGCAAATGCGTACCGATGCTCCCGCCCGAGAGGATCGCCGCATCTTCCGGCTCGACCGCCCAAATCAGAACATCCTTATTCTGGGATTTCAAAGTCTCGCCGATACCGGAAATGGTACCGCCCGTACCGACGCCGGAACAAAAGCCGTCAATCGGTCCTTCCACCTGCTCCAGAATCTCCAGGGCGGTATGATATTTATGCACCCGCGGATTATTCACGTTCGTGAACTGCTGCGGAATATAAACATTCGGGTCTTCCGCCGCCATCCGAAGCGCCGTTTCCAGACATTCTTCAATCGCAGCGCCGATATCTCCCGCATCGTGAATCAGGATGACCTGTGCGCCGTAAGCCTTTACCAGCTTCCTTCTCTCTTCCGATACGGAATCCGGCATGATGATTACGACCCGATACCCGTTGACCGCACCGACGAGCGCCAGACCGATTCCCTGGTTCCCGCTGGTCGGTTCCACAATGATCGTATTCTCGTTGATCAGCCCTTCCTGCTTCGCTTTCTTGAGCATATAGAAAGCGGTACGCGTCTTAATGGAGCCGCCGACATTCAATCCTTCGTATTTCACAAGGATATCCGCCATATCCGCATCCACCATTCTGTTGAGACGGATGATCGGCGTATGTCCGATTGCCTCGAGAACATTGTTGTAAACCATGCGTCACCTCTGCAGTCATTTCTCTCAAAATAATACCATAAGGCATTACACCTTATGGTATTATATCAAACACTCTTTCGATATACTATCTAAATAATATTTTTATAGGCAAAAAAACTATCATTTATTGCACAAGGTCGGCGTCGTCAAAGACATCTCCGCATTCCGGACAGAACTTCGGCGGGCTGCTCTTATCTTCCGGTTCCCAGCCGCACTTATCGCACTTATAAACCGGAGCGCCTGCGGGCTTCTTCGAGCCGCAGTTGCTGCAAAACTTGCCTTTATTGACCGTGCCGCAGGTACAGGTCCAACCGTCTGCCGAAGGCTGCGGTGCGCCGCAGTTGCTGCAGAACTTACCCGTATTGCCGCCGGTACCGCAGGCACAGGTCCAGCCGGCAGCTTGCGGCGAAACTTGCGGTGCGCCTTGCGGTGCGGGCTGCGCAGCCGCCTGCTGCTGTTGTGCCGCCATGCCAAAGAGGTTGTTGGCATTCATGCCGCCTGCCATTTGCGCCATGTTCATACCGGCAAACGCCATCATCGGACCGGTGGATTCGTTGGAAGCCGCCGCCTGCATTGCGGAAGCCTGCGCTGCGGTGAGCGTGGCAGCCGCCATTGCGGGATTCGTCAGAACCGCATTTCTCTGCAGTTCCTTGATCATCTTCTCGTCTTCCTCGGAAGCTGTAACGCTGCTGACACCGAAACTTACCACTGCAAGTCCTCTCAGTTCCGCCCACTTCTTGGAAAGAACCTCATTCAACGCATCCGCGATCTCCATGGTATGTCCCGGAAGCGACGAATATCTGATCCCCATATCCGAAATCTTGGCAAATGCCGGCTGCAGCGCCGTCATCAACTCCGTCTTCAACTGGGAATCGATCTTATCTCTGTTGTATTCGGATTCCACATTACCCGTCACGTTGGTATAGAAAAGAACCGGATCCACGATCTTATAGGAATATTCGCCGTGGCAGCGGATCGCAATATCCACATCCAGACCGATGTTTCTGTCAACGACGCGGAACGGAACCGGATTCGCCGTACCGTACTTGTTGCCCGGAAGTTCCTTCGTGTTCACATAGTACACTCTCTGATCCTTCGCAGTATCGCCGCCGAAGGTAAAACGCTTGCCGATCTGCTTGAAAGAGTTCTTAATGTTCTCACCCAGATTGCCGTAGAAAATACTCGGTTCTGTGGAGGAATCCCAAACGAATTCGCCGGGTTCGGCACAGACTTCAACGACCTTACCCTGTTCCACGATCAGCATACACTGTCCGTCATTCACAGCAATGATGGAACCGTTGCTGATGATGTTATCGCTCCCCTTCGTGTTGGAGCTCTTCTTGTTGGTTCTCTTCTGACCCTTGAGGATCATCACGTTTGCACTCATGGATTCGCAGTAAAAATACTCTCTCCAGGAATCAGCAAGTGCAGAGCCCGCTGCTGCGGTAATCGCCGATATTAATCCCATATTCTCTTCCTTCCTTACTTATGATATCACTCCCTCGCCCCATGCGAAAAAATGTATTTCAATTATAGCATAAGAAAACGGAAAAATCACTTTTTTTCGCGGAAAAACTTAAATAATCCCTTCGCCAACGTTGACTCAACGCGATCCCGTTCCATCGTCTTCTCGGAGGTCTCCGGCAGTTTCTCCGCAAGCGCGTTTCTCGCCCCTTCCATGCACTCCTGTTCGTATTTGCCGTAAGAATTCATCAGGAGCAGTTCATGTGTCATTCTGTTGTATTCCGCGTCGTATTTGGCGAAATAGAAATCGATCCTGCCGCGGATCAAGCGTCTGTAATTCACATTGCTCTCAAAATCATCGCAGACGATCCTCGTATGTTCATACAGAATCAAATAATCATCCAGACGGTAAATCATGCCGAAGCATTTCGGATCGCATTCATTCAGCGCTTCCATCGCTCTCACATAATCTTCCGTTACCAGATACAGTTTCGCCAGCTGAAACAAAACCCAGGTATAATAATCCGTTCCGGGCGTCAGTTCCTCTCTCAGGCGGTAATAAATGGCATAAGCCTCCTGATAATCTCCGGAAATATAGTGATCCAGCGCATCGGCAAGCATGGAATTCACGGTCAGCCCCCCGTCGGACGCCTGCAGTTTCGGATCTACCAGCGCAATCCCCTCATATCGCTTGGGCGGACCCGCCTGCTCATTCTCATTCTCCAGATCGATCGCCAGGATCTCGTCGATATCGTCCGCATCCTTCGGCATATTCTTCCTGTGTTCGGTGTATTTCTTGTGCCCCATATCGAAGCAGGTCTGCTCGTACTCGTCGAACACATCCGCAACTTCTCGCCCTGCCGCTTCCATTGCCGGCTTATGGGAAAGCGCATATTCTTCGTTGATCCTGCAATGGTAATAGATCTTGATCTGACGCTCGTACTTCTTCATCTTCTCGTCGAGCAGCGCATGTCCCAGATGAATGTAAAAATCACGGGGATCGGGAATGAAATCCAGATTGCAGCGATAGTAAAGCTTCACCGAACGCTCATAATTGCCGAGGAAATAATAGCACTCCGCAAGATGGAAGGCGCTGGTCGTATAGATCGGCTGGGAGCGATTGGTGCGCTTGAGTACCTTCTCGTAGCGCAGCGCGGCTTCTTCCGGACGATTGACGCTCCTCAAATACTCCGCTTCGGAGAACCACTCGGGAAGAAAAGCTTCCGCTTCCTGCTCCGCATCCATCTCCATGATATGCTCCACCGCTTCTTCAAAGGTAATCCCTTCTCCGTCATAGAAAATGCACATGCTGTCCATATCGAAAATGATTCTTAAATTATAGCGGGACAGCGCACGGTTGACCGCTTCGGCGTCCTCCATCAGTTCGGACATTTTAAGCGCGTCAATGTTCAGCCATTGACGCATTGCATTGGAAATCATTCTGATCACGCTGCTCTCCGCCGACTCCTCCGAGAACCAGAGCACCGGCTCCGCTTCAATCTCAAAAGACCGCATGGGAACATCCGCGGACAATTCCCTTGTCAGCAAATTGATGCGTACGGAATGATCGTAACCCAGAAGAACGAACATATCTCCCTGCAGAAAATATTTGCCCACTGCACCGTAACTCTTGTCGACGGCATGCATCGTCTGATAAAGCCTGACGTCCAACTGCCTGTACAGCTCAAATAAAACCATGGTACTCCCCTTTCCATGCGATGGTCATTTTTATTCTATTCTAGCCTTTGATTGGAAAGAAATCAACTTTATGATATGATGA
>CAZNCH010000048.1:0-16026 GCA_964571555.1 uncultured Lachnospiraceae bacterium
CAATATCGGTTCGGAGTATCTGCTGGACGGGATCGACGAAACGGGAAACATCAAAGAAGGGGCGCAAAGCGCGGTTCTGTCGGATCTTCGGAATCATTTCAGACCGGAGTTTCTGAACCGGCTGGATGAGACAATCCTCTTCAAGCCGCTGACCAGAGAAGATCTTACGGGTATCATCGATCTGATGATGGCGGATCTGAATGAGAGGCTTGCCGACCGCAAGATCAGAGTGGAACTGAGTGCAAAAGCCAAACAATTCATCACGGAGGAAGGCTACGATCCCGTCTACGGCGCTAGACCTTTGAAACGTTATCTGACCAAGCATGTCGAGACGCTTTCGGCTCGACTGATCTTAACGGATTCCGTGCGGGAAAACGATACCGTTCTGATCGATGTTCAGGATGGGAAACTGGTCGCAAAAACCTTATAAACGCGGGTTTTGAAATTGTTACAAAATTGTGAAATGCAAATAGGAAGCAAAAATTGCATTCTTATGTAAATGCTGATATAATAAATTGTTAAATTCTATACGAAATATCAGGGTTTCATGAGGGATGTCAAATATGAAGCTTGCAAACATACAACGCAGCGGAAAACAGAGTCTCTACGGCACGTTTCTTGCCCTGACCCTAGTTCCGCTGCTTTTGTTCGGTCTGGTCTTTACCATATACAGCGCGATGACCCTGCGTAAGAATATGCTTTTGCAGGTGGTGGATGAATTGAGAAGCGCCGCGGAGTCGGTGCTGATTACGTACGATGCGATGATTCCCGGAGATTATCATGTCGTCATCGACGAAAACAAGACCCCGTTGCTTTACAAGGGCGGCGTGATGCTGAGCGGGGACGATGCGACGCTGGATTTGTTTCGGGAGAAACTGAACGTGGAAATTTCCATCTTCTTCTACGACAACAGACTCCTGACGACGATCGCGAATTCGGACGGCGAGAAATACGTGAACACCGGTGCCAACGCACATATCATGGATGAGGTCTACAGAAAGGCGCAGCCGCAGTTTTTCGATAATGTCAGGATCGGCACGGATCTTTATTTCGCCTATTATCAGCCGATCTTTGCATCCGACCGAACGGTTTGTCTCGGAATGATCGGCATTGCCAGAAATGAAGCCGCGCTACGCAGCACGCTCAATCGCGTCGTTTACAGATATATTGCGATTGTGATCGCGGCGCTTCTGATTACGACTGCCTTCGTCCTGCGGTTTACCTCGAAACTGGTTCTGGTATTGCAGAAAATCATCCAGTTTATGAGAGATATGGCGGGCGGTTTCTTCTATCGGCAGCCGGATCCGGTGGTCATGAACCGTACGGATGAACTGGGGGAACTCGGACATTCGATGGTCAAGGTACAAACGGCGCTGCGGCGGCAGATCGAACGGGATGCGCTGACCGGCATCTTCAACAGAAGAAGCGGCGAGAAGCGTATGGATGAACTGCGAAAGAACGGCAAAAGTTTTGTGATCGCCATGGGCGATATTGATTTCTTCAAGAATTTCAATGACAACTACGGACATGAATGCGGGGACGAAGTGCTTAAGCAGGTCGCCAAGGTGCTGAACGACGCCATGCGTAAGCAGGGGTTTGTGAGCAGATGGGGCGGTGAGGAATTTCTGCTTGTGTTCGAAGATTTTACCGCCGTTACGGCTTCCGTGCGGGTCAATGAGATCCTGCAGGAGATCAGAGATAAAAGAGTGCATTACAACGGCAAGGAGCACAGCGTGACGATGACGTTCGGAATCGCGGAAGAGCCTGCGGACGGAACGATAGCGGATCAGATCAACGCCGCCGACGCCAAATTATATGAGGGCAAGAAAGCGGGAAGAAATCGCGTTGTGATGTAATGGACGCCGCAGCTTAACGGGCGGCAGTGAAACCGAATAAGAATAAACGATTGGGAGAAATAGAGTCATGAAGAAAGAGTTGGAAAAGCAGTACGATCCACACGGACTGGAGGAGAGATTATACCAAAAGTGGATGGAGCAGAACTATTTTCACGCGGAAGTGGATCGCTCCAGGAAACCTTTTACCATCGTCATGCCGCCCCCGAATATTACCGGCAAGCTGCACATGGGGCATGCCTTTGACAATACCATGCAGGATATTCTGATCCGCTTCAAGCGAATGCAGGGCTACAACGCGCTGTGGGTGCCGGGCACGGATCATGCCGCGATTTCGACGGAGGTGAAGGTCACCAACGCGCTGAAAGAGGAAGGAATCGACAAGAAGGATCTGGGCAGAGAGGGCTTCTTAAAGAGAACCTGGCAGTGGAGAGAGGAATACGGGCGGACGATCGTAGAACAGTTGAAGAAGATCGGTTCTTCCTGTGACTGGGACAGAGAACGCTTCACGATGGACGAGGGCTGCTCGAAGGCGGTGGAAGAGGTCTTTATCAACCTCTACAACAAAGGGTATATCTATCGGGGCAACCGGATCGTCAACTGGTGTCCCGTCTGCCATACCACGATTTCCGATGCGGAAGTGGAATATGAGGAGCAGACCGGTCATTTCTGGCACCTTCGCTATCCGATCGCGGGAACGAAGGAAGCGGAAGCGATGCTTGCCGGCAGGAAATGCGAGAACCCGAATGAGAAGAATTATGTGGTCGTTGCGACGACGAGACCGGAGACCATGCTCGGGGATACCGCACTGGCGGTGTATCCGTCCGATGCGCGTTATGAGCGGCTGATCGGCAGTTGCGTGATTCTGCCGTTGAGGAACAAGGAGATCCCCGTGATCGCAGATCAGTATGTGGATCAGGAATTCGGTACCGGTGTTGTAAAAATCACACCCGCACATGATCCGAATGATTTTCAGGTCGGAGAACGTCATGATCTTCCGATCGTGAATATGATGAATGATGACGCTACGGTCAATGAGATCGGCGGCAAATATGCCGGCATGGATCGATACGCGGCAAGGGATGCGATGGTTGCGGATCTGGATGCGCTGGGTCTGCTGGTGAAGGTGGAAGAACACGTTCATAATGTGGGTACCCATGACAGATGCGGCTGCACGATCGAGCCGATGGCGAAGAAACAGTGGTTCGTTGCCATGGAAGAACTGGCGAAGCCCGCGATTGCGGTACTGCAAAACGGCAAGGAAGGCAAGACGGACGAAAAGATCGGATCGTTGCGGTTCGTGCCGGAATCCTTTGATAAGACCTACTTAAGATGGCTGACGAATATCAGAGACTGGTGCATCTCCAGACAGCTCTGGTGGGGGCACAGGATTCCCGCCTATTACTGCGATGAATGTCGAGAGATCGTTGTCGGCAGAGAGGTTCCGGAGAAATGTCCGAAATGCGGATGTACGCATTTTACGCAGGATGAGGATACGCTGGATACCTGGTTCTCGTCGGCGCTCTGGCCGTTCTCTACGCTCGGCTGGCCCGAGAAAACAGAGGAACTGGACTACTTCTATCCGACCGATGTGCTGGTGACCGGCTATGATATCATTTTCTTCTGGGTGATCCGTATGGTATTTTCGGGACTGGAGCAGGTCGGAACGTCGCCGTTCCACACGGTTCTGATTCACGGACTGATTCGTGATTCGCTCGGCAGAAAGATGAGCAAGTCTCTGGGCAACGGAATCGATCCGCTCGAAGTGATCGACCAATACGGTGCAGACGCACTGCGTCTGACGCTGATGACCGGAAACGCGCCCGGAAACGACATGCGTTTCTATTATGAGAGAGTTGAGGCAAGCAGGAACTTTGCCAATAAAGTGTGGAACGCATCGCGGTTCATTCTGATGAATATGAACGACGTGTCCCTGCGTCAGCCGACGCCGGAAGAACTGGAGCCGGTAGACCGCTGGATCCTGAGCAAATTAAACAATGTGATTCGTGATGTGACGGAGAACATGGAGAAATACGAACTCGGGATCGCGGTTCAGAAAGTGTATGATTTTATCTGGGATGAATTCTGCGACTGGTACATCGAGATGGTGAAGCCGCGGCTCTAT
Source organism: uncultured Lachnospiraceae bacterium (assembly GCA_964571555.1). Classification (GTDB taxonomy): domain Bacteria; phylum Bacillota; class Clostridia; order Lachnospirales; family Lachnospiraceae; genus UBA2868. The sequence continues at coordinate 3,979 of CAZNCH010000048.1, forward strand.
CATTCCGATCGGGAGGCTGCGAGAAATGCGGCGCTCTATACCGCACGAGAGGTTCTGATCGATGCGCTGAAGCTGCTGCATCCTTATATGCCGTTTATTACGGAAGAAATTTTCGTCACCCTGCAGGAGGATGAGCCGTCCATCATGATTTCGTCCTGGCCCGTTTATACGGAAGCGCGTGCGTATGCTTCCGACGAAAAGGAGGTCGAGACGATCAAGGAAGCGATCCGTCAGATCAGAAATGTCAGAACGGAAATGAATGTTGCCCCGGGCAGGAAAACGCAAATCTTCGTTGTGACGGAAGATCCGGCGGCAGCATCGACCTTTACGGACGGCAAGCCGTTTTTCGCAAGTCTTGCTTCCGCTTCCGGCGTCACGGTACAGGCGGAGAAGACGGGAATTGCCGAGGATGCGGTTTCGGTGGTGATCGAGAATGCAACGATTTATATTCCGTTTGCGGAACTCGTTGATATTGCGCAGGAACTGGAACGTCTGAAGAAGGAAGAGAAGAAATTGACGGGCGAGATCGCAAGGGCGGACGGCATGTTAAAGAACGAGAAGTTCTTAAGCAAGGCGCCGGAAGCCAAGGTCGCCGAAGAAAAGGAAAAGCTTACGAAGTACACGCAGATGCTTGGAAAGGTGCAGGAGAGGATCAGAGCCTTAAGCTAGGAAGCAAAACAGGGCACGAATGAGGAAGCGGGAGGTAGACGATGGCTCTGAGTTCGGGTTGTTATGTGAGAATTGCAGATGATAAAATGAGTGCGGAACTGTTTCTGGCATCTCCGTCTTCCGATGAGGAATACAGTGCGGATCAGGTGCTTGATTTCATAAGAAATCAGGGTGTGATTTACGGCATCGATGCATCCGCAGTCAAAGAAATGGTCGATAACCGGATCTACAACCGCAACTTCCCGATTGCTCTGGGCAGGGCAGTCGTGCACGGGGTGAGCGGATCTTACGAATTCTTCTTTGAGCAGGATCGCGAGAGTAAGCGTCCGCAGATCCGATCCGACGGTTCCGTTGATTATCAGAGCATGAGTCTGATTCACAATGTCCGTGTGGGAGATATCCTTGCGGTTTATCATCCGGCGGTACAGGGAACTCCCGGCATGGATGTGACCGGAAGGGAAACCAGAGCGAACATCGGCAAAGAACTGCCGAAACTGAGCGGATCCGGCTTCGACCTGTCGCCTGACGGGAATACCTATACGGCGGCGATGGAAGGGAAGATCGAATACGATAACTATAAACTGTTCGTGCGGGACGTCTATGAATTTCGGGGCGATCTGGACCTGATCGTCGGGAAGATCGATTTCAGAGGCGACGTGATCGTGCACGGAAACGTCTGCGCGGGCACGGTGATCCGCGCGAGCAGGAGCATCGCCGTGGAGGGAAATGCGGAAGCGGCGACCCTGATTGCGGACGGCGACATCATACTGAACCAGGGGATGCAGGGCGCACGGAAAGCCAGGATCTTAAGCGGCGGCAGCGTCTATGCCAATTTCCTGGAATTCACAACGGTAGAAGCGAAAGAAAACGTGGAAGCCAATATCATCATGAATTGCAGGGTCAGCGCCGGAAAGGACATCGTGGTCTCGGGGAAACGCGGCGCGATTGTCGGCGGAGAGGTGTACTGTGTCAGCGCGATCAGAAGCAATCTGCTCGGGAATCCGGCGGGAATGAAAACAGTTGCCGCAGTCGGTATGAGCAGGGAGATGGAGCAGCGGAACCATTTGCTGCAGATGAAGGCGGAAGCAACCAAAAGAGATCTCGGGAAAACGCTGATCGAAATCGAGCAAATGAAGGCTTCCGGGATGCAGGCGGACGCTTCCGAGACAAAAGAAGCCAGATGGAAGCAGTTGGAACGCCGCAAGATCCGCGATGAAAGACTGCTGGCACACGTGACAAAGGAACTCTCCAAACTGGATGAGATCCTTCGAATCTCCTCTGCATCCGTCGTTCAGGCGGGACAAACCGCCTATCGCGGTTCCGTGATCAGGATCGGCGATCAGGAAAAGACACTATTGGAAGATATGAATCATGTCGAGTTCTTCCGTGATAACCTCATGGAAGGAATCCAGACAAGAGCGGTGGTAACAACATGATAAATTTTGAAGAAGAACTGAAGAAATTCCATCCGAGTATGGAAGTGGACGAGGTGGAGGACGCGGTATTCGACCATGATCTGACGGATCTGACGGATATCATGCTCTCTATGATGAAACAGGCGAAGGAGCAGCAGCAGCCGCCCCAGCCGCCGCAGACAATACAGCAGGGAGCGCCGGTGATCTGATATGAAATGTTATGCATGTGGAAACCGCCTTTCCAAGCATGATTTCTGTACGGCATGCGGAGCGGACGTGGGAGCTTACAAGAAGATCCTCAAGACGTCCAACGCTCTGTACAATAACGGGTTGGAAAAGGCAAGGGTCAGAGACTTGTCGGGCGCTGCAAACAGCCTCAGGCTGAGTCTGAAATATAATAAGAAGAACATTCACGCAAGAAACCTTTTGGGTCTTGTTTATTTTGAAATGGGCGAAGTGGTTCGGGCGATGTCCGAATGGATCATCAGCAAGAATCTGGAAGGAACGAAGAATCTCGCGGATGATTACATTCAGGAGCTGCAGTCGAATCCGACCAGGCTCGATACGATCAACCAGACGCTTCGCAAGTATAATCAGGCGCTGAATTACTGCCACATGGATTCGCAGGATCTTGCGATCATCCAGTTGAAAAAGGTGCTTTCGGTCAACGAGAACCTGATCGTGGGCTATGAACTTCTGGCACTGCTCTATCTTGCTTCCGAGGAATATGTAAGGGCCAGAGGGATTCTCTATCGTGCGCTGAGAATCGATACCAACAACACCACGCTTCTGACCTATCTTCATGAAGTAAACCGCGTTCTGTCCGAGCAGGAGGAAAAGGGGAGCGGGAAGAAGAAAAAGGCGCAGGGGGAAGTGTTCAGTTACCAGAGCGGGAATGAGACGATCATTCAGCCGAACTATCAGAAAGAGAAGATCGGCTTCTCGAGCATTATCAATATCGTGATCGGTATCGTGATCGGACTTGCAATCGGCTGGTTCCTGATTATGCCGAGTCGGATCGAGAAGGCGGCAAGGGAAAATGACGAGAAGTTCAAGAGCGTCAGCGAGCAGCTGACGGCGGAACAGGCGGATAAACAGATGGTGTTGGAGCAGCTGGGAGAGGCGGAACAGCATGCGGAGGATCTGCAGCTGCAAATTGACGAGATGACAGGAAATGCCGGTGAGGTGACGATCAATGACTACCTGAACCAGGCGTGCATGATTCATCTCGAAGATCCGGACAATGCGGAAGGCATCATGGATGCGCTCGGCAATATCTCCCAGGATGCGCTGAGTGAAGTGTCTCCGTACTTCCGTGATCTCTACAGTAAATTATACCGTGCTGCGGGACTGCGCGCCGTGAAACAGTACATGGAAAACGGCAGGCGTGCGCTTCGATCGAGCGACTACGATACCGCCATTCGGGAATTCAATAAGGCGTGGGAACTTGACAGTTCGGATTCGGATATTCTGATGAATCTGGCGCATGCCTATCGTTTGTCGGGAGACACGCAGAAAGCGGATGAACTTTATATCCAGTTGATGCGGGATTTCCCCGAGACACAGAATGCGATCGATGCGGAAGGCTATATTACCGCGCCGGTCGGCTGATCCTGTTTCGGAATCAGGTGAGAGGAAGCGGATCATTTGTGGTGGCTGCACTTGCTGCAGTCACCCTTTTTGTCCCAGCAATAGGTGCAGAGGTTCCTGGTGGGAATGCCGACGGATTGCACCATGTCGTCGAGACGGTGGAACTTTAAGGAAGTGAAGTTCTGACGTCTGCGCAGTTCTTCAATCATATCATGATAGCGGGCGCTGTCGGGATCCGCATAGGCAGCCAGACTTTCTTCACTGACGTCTTCGCCTTCGAAATCACGAATGATCCTTCTGGTGATCAGATCGTATTCGGAGTTCGACCGTGAGAAATTCAGGAACTTGCAGCCAAAGAGCAGCGGCGGACAGGCGGGTCTGATGTGTACTTCCTTCGCGCCGCTCTGATACAGAAATTCCGTTGTCTCGCGCAGCTGCGTTCCGCGCACAATGGAATCGTCGATCAGAAGCAGTTTCTTGTTCCGGATCAGCGTATCTACGGGGATCAACTTCATACGGGCAATCAGGTTGCGCTGGTTCTGGTCGGACGGCATAAAGGAGCGCGGCCAGGTTGGGGTATATTTGATGAAAGGTCTTGCAAACGGAATGCCGGAAGCGTTCGCATAGCCGATGGCATGCGCGATTCCGGAGTCGGGAACGCCCGCTACGATGTCGGGCGTTACATTATCCCGTCGCGCAATCGCTTCCCCACAGCGATAACGCATGTTTTCGACATTGACGCCCTCATAAGAGGAAGTCGGGTAACCGTAATAGATCCAGAGAAAGGCGCAGATCTTCATTTCATCGCCCGCTTCCTTCACGGTTTCGAAGCCGTCGGGGGTGAGATATACGATCTCGCCGGGACCGAGTTGTCTTTCGTCGTGATAACCCAGGTTGATGTAGGCGAAACTTTCGAAAGAGACGCAGTAGGCGTCTTCCCTGCCGCCGATCATCACCGGCGTGCGTCCGTAAAGATCTCTGGCTGCGTAAAGCCCCTGCTCGGTCATAATCAGGATCGTCATGGAGCCGTCGATGATCTGCTGCGCATAGGCGATTCCTTCTGCGAAACTGTCCTTTTGATTGATGATGGAAGCGACCAGTTCCGTCGGGTTGATATTGCTGCCGCTCATTTCGAGAAACTGCGTACGTCCGTTTTTGAACGCATCCGCGACCAGAGCGTCGATGTTGTTGATTTTGCCGACGGTAGTGATGGCATAACTGCCGAGATGGGAATGAATCAGGAGCGGCTGCGGTTCATAATCGGAAATACAGCCGATGCCGATGTTTCCTTTCAGATCCATGACGTCGCGGTCGAATTTGGTTCGAAACGGGGAGTTCTGGATGTTATGGATCGCACGATCAAATCCCTTTTCTCCGAATACCGCCATACCGCCGCGTCTGGTTCCCAGATGAGAGTGATAGTCCGTTCCGAAAAACAGATCCAGTACACAGTCCCGTCGGGATGCTACGCCAAAAAATCCGCCCATTTGCTTTCCTCCTCAGTGGCGCCATGATTCTTGCCACCTTGTTATGATAGCATGGGAAAAGGGGCATTTCAATTTGAATTATTTTGTTTTGTTCTAAAAATTGATGTATAATTGCCCTATGAAGAAGAATACACCGCACTGTTCCAGCTTTCGAATCGAACCGTTTTTCGCGCTTTTCAGCCTGACGTTGCTGCTTTGTTTTGTCTTAAGAACCACGGGAGAAACCCTGCGCGATCCGCAGTATTACATGGGTCTTGCCGCGGTACTGCTTTTGATTTTCACCCTTCGCAGGCGGCTGAAATTTTCTGCGGTTTCGTTGATCATGGGGTTTGGCATATTGACGAAATTGTCGTATGTTCTGTACACCGCGGTATGGAACAGGCAGCACGATGTGGTCGATTTCGGCGTCGGCGAGGGGCAGGCCGCCTATATTGAGTATTTTCTGACGCACCGGAGTCTCCCCGATTTTGATCCGCGATCGATCTGGGGTTTCTTCCAGCCGCCCCTGCACCACATCATTGCCGCGATCTGGATGCGGATCAGCCTGTATCTGGGGCTTTCCGAACGGCAGGCGCAGGAGAACGTGCAGGGACTGACCTTTTTCTATATGTGTGCGGTGATGATTTTTACCTGTTTCATCTGTCGGGAACTTGAGATGAAGAAGCGGGGGACGGTGATTGCGCTTGCGATCGTCTGTCTGCACCCGATCTTCACGCTGTTCTCCGGCAGCATCAACAATGATGCGCTTTCGCTTCTTCTGATGTGCGTTGCCTTTTATCTGGCGATCGTCTGGTACAAACGCCCGAAATGGCTGACGATTCTGCTGCTGGCGCTTGCCGTCGGCTGCTCCATGCTTGCGAAACTGTCCGCGGGCCTGTTGGCTCCCGCTATCGCCGTGCTTTTCTTAATGAAGCTGCTGCGCGAGAAGGAACTGCGCGCAAGGCTGCTCCTGCAATATGTCCTGTTCGGACTGGTCTGCGTACCGATCGGCTTAAGCTGGACGATTCGGAACAAGCGCTTATATGATATGCCGCTCAACTATATTCCCCGCGTGGGCGGGCAGTTTTCCGAACTTCCCTTTGCGGCGCGTTTCTTCGATTTCAGGATGGAATCGGTGTTTCCGGCGATGAAGGAATACGGGAATACGTTTTACGAGCATAATATTTTCCTTGCAATGATGAAGACGTCGCTTTTCGGCGAGTATCATTTCGGTCAGCAGATGCGGGTTCTGACGCCCGTCGGCATCGTTTTGTTCGTGAGCGCGACGCTGCTTGCTCTGGGTGCGCTTGCTGCGACCGCTTTCCTGTTGTTCTCTGCCGAAAGCAATTTGAAGACGGAGTGGAAATGGTTCTTCGGCGTGACCTATGCGGGAGTGATGGCGGGCTATCTCGGCTTCGCCCTCGGCTATTCCAATTTCAGCGCGCAGGATTTCCGATATGCGGCGCTGGTGATCATTGTGGAGGCGCTCTGCCTTGGAATCACGGCGGACGGATGGAGAGCGGAAGTACGCGCAGAGCGGATCTTCCTGCTTCTCACGGAAGGAGTGGCAGCAATTTTCGGCGTCTGCTCGGTCTTGCTCTATCTGTTGCTCGGATTCGCATAATCAACGATCCAGGTAGGAACGATATTCTCTGATGGGAGCCGGCACCTCGTGTCCGGCTTTTTCGATTCTCGAAATTGCAAGATCCGTGAGCCTCACGGTGCGCTCGCGTTTGATCTGGAACTTGTCCGCAAGTTCCTTGTAGATCTGATTGCCGGAGAGCGAGATCCGAAGATGCAGAGAGAACGGGCAGTAGCGGAAGAGAATGGTTCGCGCCGGTTTGTTCAGGCGCAGCGATCCCGCGCTCTCATGGAGCACATAGTCGCAATAATCCCTTGCAAACATTTCCTTGGACGAATTGCGGCATTTGGAATAGGCGCTCTTGATCTTCTCTCTGGCTTCGGGCGTCAAATCCCTTGCATGTCGGAACGTCTCGAGATAATTGCAGTAATCGCTGGTGAGAGAGCGTTCGCCCGGGTCGTTCCAGCGCATCCCCTGGATCCTTCGACAGAGTTCCCAGCGGAATTCACCGCAAATATGCGCCAGCGTCGACTGCAGGTCTTCCATCATGAACAGCGGAAGCACGAATCTTGCGGAAGAAGTGCGCTTCTTGCCGGTGATCTCCTGCCACATAGCTCCTCTGGAGCCGATTCCCGGCATCAGGATGATATCGGGGAGCGTTTCGACTTCGATCACCTCTTTGGCAATACCGCTTTCCGGAGCGGTAAAAATCGTTTCCCGATAGAAAAGGGAAAAATCAATGCTGCGGAGCCGGTCGATCGTTTTTTGGATCTCGTCCGAATTCAGGAAAATCGAATCGAGCGGTCGATAGAGTTCATGATCCGAGAAGACGGGGCAAAAGGTGATGACGTGTCCCGAAATCATTTTGCCGACGGAGCGGAACATATTGTCGATTTCGTAGTTGACGCGTGCGACGCCGTCCTTGCGTGCAAGGGCTTCTTCGGCGTCGGTAATCTCTTTGGCAACTTTCTTCTTATGAAGATAGTCGGAATAGTCTTCTTTGAATTCGTTGACACAGGGCTCTTTCCGGTTGTTGTATATCATTAGCAGCCAGTCGTAGAAGCAGAATACGCGTGCGGTCGGGTCGAACCTGTGCTGTTTGGCAAGCAAATAGAGATAGAGCGCGTTGCTCTCGCCGGAAAGCGACATATCTACAAAGCCGAAGAGGAAGAGCATTTTGACTTCGGTCGGAACGTTCTGATCCTGCAGGCTTCGGAGGAAACATTTCCGATAGATCTCATAGAAGAGCACAGTGATGTTCCTACGCAGTTTTCTTGCATCCTCATCGGAAGCGCTGCGGTCGTCGAGCGCCGCATAGCGTCGAATGTACTCTTTGAAAACCTGTTCTTCATCGGGATAGAGTTCCGCATAGGTGAGAATCGTCGCCAGAGAATTGCGGAGGACTTCGCGGATTCTGTCGGTTGCGGCTTCATCGAGTCCGGAAGCGGCGGCGCCGACCTCGTTGTTTTCGATGTTGACTTTCGGAAGCAGAACCTTGTATTCGTTGAAACGGGTACGGGTCAATTCCGGATCGATCGGCGCGTTCTGCACGATCGTTTCGATCAGGCGCTCGATGGCGGTAGTGATCGGCGTATGCGGAAGTTTCTTTTGAAGCGCGTCCTCGAAGAGTTCCAGATAGAAGGTAAACAGATCGATTTTATATTCGCTCACCGCGAGATCGCAGATCATATCAAGATGCGTTGCGAGCGCATGCTCGGATTGACTTAAGATATTTAAGTCGACGCCGGTCTTGATGATGAAGCCGGTGCAGGCATTGACGTCTTTCTCGAAGAAAGTCCGCCATTTGGCGGGCGAAAAAGACGCCAGAGAATCGTAGTAGTCGATCAGCCATTCCCCCGCTTCGGACTTCTCTTCGAAATCGGCAAGCTGCACAATTCCGGGAAGGTCCTTCGGCGCGGCTCCCATCTGCGCACAGATTTGTTTGTAGTTCTCATATTCTTCGCAAATGGTATCATAGAGAATGCGGCAGGAAGAGAGAATCGAGCGGTAGGAAGCGATATGCTCCGAAAACATCTGCGCATAGTGGTATGCGATCAGTCCGCAGGCGTCCCGGTTCGCCGTCAGGAGAACGTTCAGATCGTCATAGGACTGATAGTCGTATTGGTAGAGAGTTACAGCGGTTTTCGCCGTATATGTGAAAGGATAGGAAACGATCTCCCGCTCGGGAACACCGAGAAGACAGCCCTTTTCCGCATGTCCTGCGGATGTGCCGAGATCTAAGAGGACAGCGCCGTCAGCCACAATGGATAGCAGGTGGTTGCGTTCTCCTTCTCTGAAAAGTATGCTACCCGCTTCCGCTTTCTGAACATTCATACAGCAAACCTCCCCCGTCGTTTTATCCATTATAATATATGCCGTTATCGAAAACAAGCATCGCATCGGCAGCAGGATAGGCGTATTCTACTTGCGTAAACAGGTGAAAATCATTATAATGGAATTTGTGGCGGTCTGCCCGAATGCAGGAAAACGGGCGGAACCAAGAGGAGAACAAGATGGAAGAAAACAAAGAAAACCTCCGAAATACGCAGGAGGAGACGGTGTCCAGAAACTTTATCGAGCAGATCATCGATAAAGATCTTGCAGAGGGGAAATACGAAACGATCTGTACAAGATTCCCACCGGAGCCGAACGGCTATCTGCATATCGGACACGCGAAGTCGATCCTTTTAAACTACGGTCTCGTGCAGCAATACGGCGGCAGATTCAATCTTCGCTTCGACGACACCAATCCGACCAAAGAGAAGACGGAATTTGTGGAATCGATCAAGGCTGACGTCGCGTGGCTCGGTGCAGACTGGGAGGATCGGCTGTTTTTTGCTTCCGATTATTTCGATAAAATGTATGAGGGCGCAGTGAAACTGATCCAAAAGGGGAAGGCGTTCGTCTGCGATCTTAGCGCAGAGGAAATCAGGGAGTACAGAGGTACTTTCGATACGCCCGGCAAGGAATCCCCCTATCGGAACAGGAGCGTTGCGGAGAATTTGCAACTGTTCGAAAATATGAAGAATGGGATGTATGCGGACGGAGAAAAGGTGTTGAGAGCGAAGATCGATATGGCTTCTGCGAACATCAACATGAGAGACCCCGTGATTTATCGCGTGGCGCACATCAGTCATCACAACACCGGAGACAAGTGGTGCATTTATCCGATGTATGATTTCGCGCATCCGATCGAAGATGCGGAAGAGGGTGTGACGCACTCCATCTGTACACTGGAATTCGAAGACCACAGACCCCTGTACGACTGGGTTGTTCGTGAACTGGAATATCCGCAGCCGCCGCAGCAGATTGAATTTGCAAAACTTTATCTGACGAATGTGGTCACCGGCAAGAGATATATCAAGAAACTGGTGGAAGATCATATCGTTGACGGCTGGGACGATCCGAGGCTCGTCAGCATCGCGGCGCTCAGACGGCGCGGATTCACGCCCGCATCCATTCAAATGTTCGTGGATCTTTGCGGCGTCAGCAAGGCGAATTCTTCCGTTGACTACGGAATGCTCGAATATTGTATCCGCGAGGATCTGAAATTAAAGCGTCCCCGCATGATGGCGGTACTCGATCCGGTGAAGCTGGTAATCGACAATTATCCGGAAGGAGAAACCGAATATTTCGAGGTTCCCAACAATCTTGAGAATGAGGCTCTCGGAACGAGGAAGGTAGCCTTTGGCAGAGAGTTGTACATTGACAGGGAAGATTTCATGGAGGAACCGCCGAAGAAATATTTCCGTCTCTTCCCCGGCAACGAGGTACGCCTGATGAACGCTTATTTCGTCACCTGTACGGGCTTCGAAAAAGATGAGACCGGCAAGGTAGTGACGGTGCATTGTACTTACGATCCGGCAACCAGGAGCGGAAGCGGATTCAGTGAACGAAAGGTAAAAGGAACGATTCACTGGGTGGATGCCAAGACTGCAATTCCTGCGGAAATCAGACTTTATGAGAATCTGGTGGACGAGGAGAAAGGCGTTTATAATAAGGAAGACGGCTCGCTCAACTTAAATCCGAATTCCATTACCGTACGAAAGCATTGCTATGTGGAAGAGAATCTGAAGGATGTGAACGCTTACGAGAGCTTCCAGTTCGTCAGACAGGGTTTCTTCTGTGTAGACGCCAGGGATTCGAAGAAAGACGCGCTCGTATTCAACAGGATCGTGTCGTTAAAGAGTTCCTTTAAATTATAGGAGGTTTTTGAAATGAGTGTATTATCGGGACTGGGCGATCTTGGATTGTCCAACCTGGAGGGAGCGGATCTGTTTGCTTCCGAAGAGAAGAAACCGGTTTCCGGAAGCAACGGGGAACCGCAGAAGAAACAGCACGGGATTGAGGAGTATGTGTTTGAAAAGACCTACACCTGCCCTGTCTGCGACAGCAAGTTCATGAACCCGACCGTAAAAAACGGAAAGACCAAGATGGTCGGACAGGATTTCGATCTGCGCGGAAAGTATGAGCCGATCGATCCGACGAAATACGATGTGATTGTATGCCCCGAATGCGGATATGCCGCCTTATCCCGCTATTTCGATAAAATCATGCCGCCGCAGGCGAAGCAGGTGCGGGAAGAAATTTCGAAGTCTTTTAAGAATACAATGAACAACGGACCGGATCTGTCCTATGACGATGCGATTGCGCGTTATCAGTTGGCGCTTGCCAATGCGGTCGTTAAGCGCGCCAAGGACAGCGAGAAAGCATATATCTGCTGGAAACTGACCTGGGTGGTCAGAGCCAAACGGGAAGAACTGGACATGAATCTTCCCGATTATGAGCGGCAGGAGAAGGAACTGCTGAAGGATGAAATTGAACTGATGACCAATGCGCTTGGCGGCTTCATCAACGCAAGACAGAAAGAAGATTTCCCGATCAGCGGCATGGACGAGAATACGCTGGATTATGTGATTTCGGCGATTGCTGTCAAGATCGGCAAATACGACATCGCCAGGAAACTGCTTCCGGGGATATTGACTTCGAGAAGTGCAAACGATCGGATCAAGGACAAAGCGAGAGACTTAAAAGATCTGATCGCGCAGAACAAGCAGAAATAAAATGCTTGAAAAGGAAACCGAACGGAGTCTGATCAAAGGGACTTGATTCAGGTGAAATCTAAAAAAAGAGATCGCGGCTTGCTGCCGGCGATCTCTTTTCTGTTCAGGTTCGGATTTTATTTATTCGGACTTTTCCTCGTCTTTAAATTCTTCAAATGCAAAATCCTCGGCTTCCTTGGAATCGTCGCGCACGATACCGAGATCCTCAGCTGCCTCTTCCGCTTTTTCTTTCAGATCTGCGGCTGCTTCCGTCACGGCATTCT
>CAZNCH010000049.1:0-15609 GCA_964571555.1 uncultured Lachnospiraceae bacterium
GCGGCGATTCCGGCAATATGTGCAACCACATCATCGGCAATCCGAAGTTCACCGATCGTGTCCCCCTGCATTACCGTTCCCTGTTCAATCTCCTTAGCCATGATTTACCTCCCGATTCATTCGTTACTTTCCAATTATTATAGCATTTCATTTCCGTTTTTGGAACACCCAGTTACGAAGCGCGCTCTCCCTACTCCAGATAGAACAGCAGATAACATCTGTCATCCATCGTCAGATAATTCACATTTCCGCTTCCCGGCAGATAGTCGAAAATATGCTCCCGATCGATCAGATAGTGCAGCATATCCCGATAAACCGTTGCGTTGGCGCATTTGATGGTCACCGTCGGCTCACCGCCGCCGACCGCCCGCCCGAACGCATGAGAGAGCTGGTCGCTGTTCACCTCTTCGAAATAGAGACCTTCATGCACATAGTAGTTGTCCGTCATGGAATTGCATACCGGCAGCGTGACCGTATTGCGGATCTCATGCGTTCCCACAATCTCCGAATAGGGAACGCACATATATTCATAATTGATCTCCGGCGGCACCGGTCCGTCCTCTTCATTCGTATGAATCATATAGGAAGCATCCCCCCAGGTTACATCGAGATAATAATATTCCCCGTTCACACGGACAATGTTCCAGACATGCGCCTCTCTGCCAAGTGCCTCGCCCTCGCAGAGAATACAGAACACGCCCATCCGGTTCAGCAGGTACTGCGCCGCCTTGGCATAACCCTGACAGACCGTTTCCGTGGTTCGAAAAACGCTGAGAATGTTCTGGTTGTTCTCCGCATCCAGAACATAATCGCAGCGTTTGATCAACCACTCGTAAACATATTTCACCTGATCATATTCATCCCCCTGCGGGGCATTTATGATGCACGTATCCGCAACTTCCTCGACCAGACGCAAATTTCTCTCCGCCTCTTTCGCATCCATCGTATATTTCCCGGCAAAGGCAATGTCTTCAATCGTATCCCCTCTGGTATATTTCGTGATCGCATAGCCGGTCAGATAGAAGATGTCCGGATGATCGAGCAGCACACAGGAAAAGACCCGTTCCACGGTGTTGGGATCGACCGTGGAGAGAATAACGTCCTCTTTGAAACTGCGGACACAACTTAAGATTTCGGCATAGACCTGCTTCTCCGCATTCGTTAAATGCGCATAGCAATAGCGCGTCTCATCCTGCTCCAGCGAAGCCTTGAGCAGCGTAAGATCCCCCTCCGGCAAACGGGAAGCATCTCTTTCCTGCCGAGGTTCCTTGCCGCTTTCGCTGATCACGTCCACTTCCGGTTCCAGGATACTCTCGACAATCAGTTTCTCCGGCGTCTTGTCCGCGGGAACCTCATCGAACCGCGCGCTGCGCGCCGCATCGGAATACACCAGATAGGCGGCGCCCATGCCGCCGGTAAGCAGCGCCAGTACCGCAATCGTAATCAATATTGTGTTTCCTGCTAAGCCCTTTTTCCTCATTCATTCCGTCCAACTTCTGTGAGTTTAAGACCTTCGTTACGATCTAGAACCATACCGACGCTCCAGCTGTTCACAAACAGCAGCAGCGGATTTCCTTTCATGTCCTTGATCCGTTTCATATCCGAGGTGCCGACGATCTTCTCAACGTCGACTTCCTCTTTGTTCTCAATCCATCGAATGTGTTCGTAGGGCAGATTCTCCAAACGGATCTCCACGTTGTACTCATTCTCCAGACGATATTTCAGAACTTCAAACTGCAATACGCCGACAACGCCGACGATAATCTCTTCCATGCCGGTATTGAACTCCTGGAAAATCTGAATCGCACCCTCCTGCGCAATCTGCGTAATCCCCTTGACAAACTGTTTCCGCTTCATCGTATCCATCTGTCTGACCCGTGCAAAATGCTCCGGCGCAAAGGTCGGGATCCCCTCGTAAGCGAAATTGTCGTTTGGCATGCAGATCGTATCGCCGATCGAGAAGATGCCCGGGTCGAAGACCCCGATGATATCTCCGGCATAAGCCTCGTCGACGATATGGCGTTCCTGCGCCATCATCTGCTGCGGCTGAGAGAGGCGGGTCACTTTGCCGCCCTGAATATGCTTCACTTCCATACCTGCCGCAAATTTCCCCGAACAGATTCGCATGAATGCGATTCTGTCGCGGTGCGCCTTATTCATATTCGCCTGAATCTTGAACACGAAGGCGGAGAACTCCCTCTCCGTCGGCGCGATCATACCGATATCCGATCTTCTTGCAAGCGGCGTCGTTGTCATTTGCAGAAAATACTTTAGGAAGATTTCCACGCCGAAATTCGTCAGGGCGGAACCGAAGAAAACCGGAGAGAGTTCTCCCCGCTGCACGGCGTCCAGATCAAATTCCGCGCTGGCGCCGTCCAGCAGTTCGATCTCATCCGACAGCGTATCTTTCGCTTCCGCGCCGATATGCGCCAGAAGCGACGCTTCCTCATCAATCGGAATATGTTCCGTCGTTCCTTCCTTCATTCCCTTTTCGGTATCGGAGAATGTCACCACCTCACGGTCGTTCCTGTCATAAACGCCCTTAAAACGCCTGCCTGAACCGATCGGCCAGTTGATGGGACAGGTCGCGATCCCCAGTTCCTTCTCAATCTGATCCAACAGTTCAAACGTATCGTTCGCATCCCGATCCAGTTTGTTGATAAACGTAAAGACAGGGATGTGGCGCATGCCGCAGACCTTGAACAGCTTCCTTGTCTGCGTTTCCACGCCCTTGCCCGCATCGATCACCATCACCGCCGAATCCGCAGCCATCAGCGTCCTGTAGGTATCCTCGGAGAAATCCTGATGCCCCGGGGTATCCAGAATATTGATGCAAAAGCCGTCATAGTTGAACTGCAATACGGAGGAAGTAACCGAAATTCCTCTCTCTTTCTCGATCTCCATCCAGTCGGAAACCGCGTGTCGCGCCGTCGCCTTGCCCTTCACAGACCCTGCCAGATTGATCGCGCCGCCGTAGAGCAGGAACTTCTCCGTCAGCGTCGTCTTTCCTGCGTCCGGGTGCGAAATAATCGCAAAGGTGCGGCGCTTATTTATTTCGTTGTCGTACATCCGGATAAACTCCTTTTCCCATCAGAATAACCTCGTTCCCGAAAGCGTCTCCTCTATGCCGAGGTAAGCAAGGACGGTCGCCGAAATATCCGCGAAGCTCTTACGCGTCCCGAAATTTCGCACCGGTACGTTTGCCCCGTACATCAGTAAGGGCACATACTCTCTGGTATGATCCGTCGTTGCGGCGTAAGACGGGTCGCAGCCGTGATCCGCCGTAATCATCAGAATATCTTCCGCCGTCATCCGATCGGTGATCTCATGCAGCCTTGCATCGAACCGCGCAACTGCTTTCGCATAGCCGTCAATGTCCCGCCTATGACCGTAGAGCATATCATAGTCGACGAGATTGGTAAAAATCAGACCGTTTCCCTTTCGATCCATCCATTCGAGCGTTCTGTCGATCCCTTCCTCGTTGCCAGAAGTATAAACAAAGTCCGTCATACCGCGTCCGGCAAAAATATCATGGATCTTCCCGATCGCAAGGCAATCAAAACCGGCGTCGGAAACCGCATCGAGCATGGTTTTCTTCGGCGGAAGCAGTGAGAAATCATGTCTTCCTGACGTTCTGGTATAGTGACCGACCTCCCCGATAAAAGGTCTGGCGATCACACGCCCGACGCCGTGCTCTCCCTGTAGAATATCACGTGCAATTCTACAATATTCGTAGAGTTCCTCACAGGGTACGACCGCTTCGTGTGCAGCGATCTGAAAAACGGAATCCGCCGAGGTGTAAACGATGAGCGCGCCGGTCTTCACATGCGTCTCGCCGTAATCCGCGATGACCTGCGTGCCGGAATACGGGAGATTGCACAACACTTCTCTTCCGGTGCGTTTCGTGAACGCATCGAGAACCTCCTGCGGGAAGCCGTTCGGATAAGTGGGCAGCGGACGATCCGAAACAAGTCCGGCGATCTCCCAATGTCCGATGGTCGTATCCTTCCCTTTGGAAGCCTCCGCCATACGGGCGCGACCGCCGGTAATTGTGACCGGATGCCGTGACGTCAGTTCCTTCACAACGGGAAGATCTCGCACGCCGTCAAGATCAAACAGTCCGAGTTCCGCCAGATGATCCGCCCTGAAATAGGGGCTGCGCATGCAGGCGCGAATGGTATTGACGTCCGTATCCCCATAAGAAGCCGCATCGGGCATCCGCCCGATCCCGAAACTGTCCATCACTATCAGGATTACTCTTCTGCTCATGTCTCCGTCTCCTGCCAATCATTTCATGTGATATTTAACAAGCAAAATCTCGCCGGTTCTTTTCCTATTCTATCACACTCCGACCGAAAATTTTTATAAATCTTCAAAATAATCACATAACTTATCCACATCGAATTTGTTTTACATAATTCCACCAGATGAAATTGTTTTTAAAAAAATACAAGCATGTCTCAAACCCTTTATTTTACTGCATTTTCTTAAAAGAACGGTTGTGATTCTTTAAAAGTTAATTCATGTTTTAATACATTATATGTGTTGTGGAAAACCGTTTTTCACATAGAAAACAGCATCGGAGCCTTTTCCCCCGATGCTGTCTTCCCACCCATGTGGTTTACTTAAAATCTCTCTGTCCAAAGACCTTATACGTCTTTCATTGAAAAACTGATGCGTCCCATCTTGTCCTTGCCGAGGCACTTCACGGTTACGACGTCTCCCAGTGTCAGCACGTCTTCCACGCGGTTGATGCGCGCTTTGGCAATTTTACTGATGTGAACCATTCCTTCCTTGCCCGGTGCGAATTCGATGAAAGCGCCGAATTCCTTGATGCTGACAACCTTACCGGTGAAGATCTGTCCCGCCTCGAAGTCGGTGACGATGATCTTGATCAGATCGATCGCCTTGTCCATCATTGCCTGATCGGTACCGCATACGCTGACTGCACCGTCATCGTTGATATCGATCTTCACGCCTGTCAAATCGATGATCGCATTGATCGTCTTGCCGCGCTGGCCGACAACATCGCCGATCTTCTCAGGGTCGATCTTGATCTGGATGATCTTGGGCGCATATTCGTTGACGGTCGGTCTGGGCTCTGCAATTGCAGGTCTCATACAGGTATCCATGATAAAGAGCCTTGCTTCCCGACATCTTTCGATCGCACCTTCCACGATCGGACGGGTCAGACCGTGAATCTTAATATCCATCTGGATCGCGGTGATTCCTTCCGTCGTACCGGTTACCTTGAAGTCCATATCTCCGAAGAAATCTTCCAATCCCTGAATATCGGTCAGCAATACATAATCATCGTCCGCATCCCCTGTCACCAGTCCGCAGGAAATTCCCGCCACCATGCTCTTGATGGGAACGCCCGCCGCCATCAGAGACATACAGGAAGCGCAGGTACTCGCCATCGAGGTAGAACCGTTACTTTCAAAGGTCTCGGAGACACAGCGAATCGCATAGGGGAAGACTTCCTCGGAAGGAAGCACCGGAATCAGGGCACGCTCTGCCAGCGAACCGTGACCGATCTCACGACGTCCGGGACCCCTGCTCGGCTTCGTCTCACCGACGGAATAACTCGGGAAATTATAATGATGCATGTATCGCTTGGAGACCTCGTTGGAATCCAGACCGTCCACGCGCTGCATCTCGGAAAGCGGCGCCAGGGTACAGATATCGCAGATCTGCGTCTGACCTCTGGTAAACATGGCGGAGCCGTGTACTCTCGGAATCAGATCCACCTCAGCGGCAAGCGGTCTGATCTGTGTGATCTCACGACCGTCCGGACGCTTGCGATCCTTTAAGATCATCTTACGAACCGTCTTCTTCTCGTACTGGTAGATCGCTTCCCCAAGAACCGCCAGCCAGTCTTCCTTCTCAGCAAAAGCTTCTTCCAACTTGGCGGTGATCACGCGGATATTCTCTTCGCGCACCTGCTTCTCGTCCGTGAATACGGCAACTTCCATCTCTTCCGGCGTTACGATCCGCTTCATCTCCGTAAACAGTTCTTCGGGAATCGCACAACTGGTGTACTCGTGTTTCGGCTTGCCGACCTCGGAAACAATCTGGTTGATGAAGGCAATGATCTGCTGGTTGATCTCGTGCGCCATATAGATCGCTTCGATCATCTTCGCTTCGGGAATCTCGTTCGCGCCCGCTTCGATCATAATTACCTTTTCGAAGGTGGATGCAACCGTTAAGTTCAGATCCCCGTTCTTCCACTGCTCCTGGGAAGGATTCACGATGAAAGCGCCGTCGACCAGACCGATCTGGGTCGTGGCGCAGGGACCGTAGAACGGAATATCCGAAATGGAAGTGGCGATTGCGGAGCCCAGCATTGCAACCAGTTCGGGTCTGCATTCGGAATCCACGGACAGTACCAGATTATTCAGCGTACAATCATTCCGGTAATCCTTCGGGAACAGAGGGCGCATCGGTCTGTCGATGACACGTGCAGTAAGCACGGCGTTTTCGCTCGCCTTACCCTCTCTCTTATTAAAGCCTCCCGGAATCTTGCCGACTGCATACATCTTCTCCTCAAATTCCACACTTAAGGGGAAGAAATCAATTCCTTCTCTCGGTTTCTCGGATGCGGTTGCAGTGGACAATACCGTAGTGTCGCCATAGTGCATCAGCGCCGCTCCGTTTGCCTGCTTCGCAACTCTTCCAATGTCAACGATAAGAGTCCGTCCGCCCAGTTCCATTGAATAGGTTTTGTACATTTTGTTTCTCCTTTTCTTCTCTTTCTCGCGCGACTGCGCATTGTTAATATAAATATCAAAAGGGTGGAAACAAATTCCACCCTCTGTTACCAAAACTATTTCCTGAGACCAAGTTTCTCAATCAGAGTACGATATCTCTCGATGTCAACCTTCTTAAGGTAATTCAGCAAACCGCGTCTGCGACCGATCATCTTATGAAGACCTCTTGCCGAATGATGATCCTTCGGGTTCGCTTTCAAATGCTCGGTCAGTTCTTTGATTCTCTCTGTCAGAACAGCGACCTGCACTTCCGGTGAACCGGTATCGCCCGGCTTCATCGCATACTGTTCCATAATGGCTGTTTTCTTCTCTTGTGCTATCATAATGCCTCCTGATTACACCCTATGACAGGGGTACTACCGCCAGTTACCAAAGCATGGTCGGAGTCTCCGAAGCCTGAGTAACGGCATACAACAGAAAAAAGTTTATCACAGATCGCACCGGATGTAAAGTATTTCCGATACGAAACTGTATTTAACTTCTATTTACGTATCCACCATACAGAACGCGATATTGGTCGCATGATCCGCCACCCGCTCCAGTCCGGAGAGAAGATCCGAATAAATCATGCCCGCTTCCGCGGCACATTGTCCCCGTGTCATTCGTTCCACATGACTGCGCTGCATTTCTCTTTCTTTCTCATCGATGGCTTCTTCCAACTGCCGGATGTCGGACAGATGGGATTCATCGTTGTTGCTGAACATTTCGATCGAGAACCGAATGATGGTGTTGACCATATCCAGAAGCTGACCGAGTTCCCGCATGGCGTCTTTCGAGAATTCGACGCGGTTCTCCCGTCGCTGAACGGCGGCGTCAGCCACATTCTCCGCATGGTCGCCGATCCGCTCGATATCGTTCACCACATGGAAAAGCGCGCCGATATTCTTCGCGTCCTCGACAGGCAGATTCGTCTGCGATATTTTCACCAGATATTGCGTGATCTCCTGGTCCAGGAAGTTAATGTTCTTCTCCACCTCGTAGGTCTCCTGAATATCTTCCTCATCCATGGTCACCAGCGCGTTCATCGCGCGGTTCAAATTCTCCGAAGCCAGCGTCGCCATACGGTCAAGTTCCTTGGTCACTTCCACCACAGCGGTCGCCGGGGAGAAAATATTCTTGCCGCCGATATATTTCAACTGCATCTTTGCACGATAGCCGATCTTCTCGTCTTCGCCGGGCACCAGCAGATAGGTCAGTTTCACCAGTCCCTTTCCAAACGGGAACAGGATCAGTACCTGGAATATCTTGAATATCGTATGCGCATTCGCTACGCTTCTGCCCATGTCTCCGTGAGAAATCGAACGGATCCCGTTTGCAATCGGTTCCATTGCAAACTGCAGGATCACGTACATCAGAATCGTGCCGATCACATTGAAGAGCAAGTGAATGAGCGCCGCACGCTTCGCCATTTTGTTGCCGGACATACTCGCAAGCATTGCGGTCGAGCAGGAGCCGATATTACAGCCGAGAATAATGTAGAAGCAGATCGGCAGATCCAGGAGTCCCTGCGAAGCAAGGAGCAGGGTAATCGAAACCGTAACGGAAGAACTCTGTACCACCGTCGTCACCACGGTACCTAAGAGAATGGCGACCAGCGGATTCGTGAGCGAGGAAAATACCGCCATCACGGTCGGCATCTCCTTGATCCCGCTCATGGCGTCCTTCATACCGGACAAGCCCATGAAAAGTAAGCCGAAGCCGATCAGAACTTCGCCGATCTTCTTAACCAAAGGTTTCTTTAAGAATAAGAGACAGACCACACCAACCAGCGCAATGGCGGGTGCATATTCGGATAAATTAAAAGAAACGAGCTGCGAGGTGACGGTGGTACCGATATTGGCGCCCAGAATTACGCCGACCGCCTGATTCAGATTCATGAGTCCCGAATTGACAAAGGCGACCACCAGAGCGGAACAGGCGGAAGACGACTGGATCACGGCGGTGAAAAAGAGTCCCACCAGCATTCCCGTGAAACGGTTCGTCGTGAAGAATTCCAGAATCGATCTCATCTTGGCGCCCGCCGCCTTCTCAATCCCTACGCCCATCACGTGCATTCCGAACAGGAACAGAGATAAACCGCCCGCAAGTGACAACAATATCGCCGCAATCATATTCGCCCTCCTACATCAGCGGTGCGAACAGGCGCAAAATGCGCCCCCACGCTCTCCACAGAATCGGTATTTTCTGATAATACGCGCTGTCAACCGGGATGCTGGCTTCCATGGTGCGCTGGAAATCCGCTTCGATCTCCTTCGTGACCGACGTATGATATAAGTATACACCATTTTCGAAATGATGGTAGAAACTTCTGTAATCCAAATTGACGGAACCGACCGTAGCCACCGTATCATCGCTCACCATGACTTTCGCATGCACAAAACCCGGCAGATATTCATATACCTTCACCCCCGACGCCAACAGATCCGGATAGAACGATCTTGCCATCGCAAAAACCGATTTCTTGTCCGGAATATGCGGCAAGATCAACTTCACATCGATCCCCTGCACCGATGCATATTTGATGGCGCTTAAAAACTCCCTGTCCACAATGAAATACGGCATCATGATATGCACGTATTCGGTCGCGGTCGCGAAAATGTGAGAATACACGGTTTTGCCGACGTCGTATTCATCGGTCGGAACATCCCCATAGGGAATCACGAAGCCGTTGTATCCGAAATGCTGCAAGTGAAACGACTCCTCCAGATATTTGGCGTAATCCGCATCCATTTTGCCGTAGAGATTCCAGTTCTGAATGAAGAGTCTGGTCATGGACATGACGGCACGCCCTTCCAGCCGCAGTCCGACATCCTTCCAGTGACCGTAGATCTGAATCCTGTTCGCATATTCATCCGCCAGATTCACACCGCCCGTGAAAGCAACGCGCCCGTCGATCACAAGGATCTTCCTGTGGTCACGATTATTCTGCGCCGTCGAGAGAAAGGGAATCAGCGGCGCGAACATCTTCGCCTCAATCCCGTATTCCGCCAACTTCTTCGGATAATGGTAAGGGAGTTTCAAAAGGGAACAGAGTCCGTCGTACATTACCTTGACCTCGACGCCCTCTTTCACCTTTTCTTTCAGAATCTCAAGAATCGAATCCCAGACTTCCCCGCGACTGATGATGAAGAATTCAATCAGAATAAACTTCTCGGCACGCTTAAGTTCCGCCAGAATGGCAGCAATCGTCTCTTCTCCGTCCGGATAATAGGTCACGTTCGTATTATGATAGGTCGGAAAATCACACTTTTCATCCATATAGTAGGAAAAGTGCTGAAAGGTTCTGGCTTCCTCACGGATCGCTTCCGCAGTGCCTTCCGAAATCTCAATCATGTTGCGGGTCCAGTTCAGTTCCTCCGCCACCTTGTGTTTTAAGCCGATCATCCCCCAGTTGCTTGCGTTGAACAGATAGAGCAGCACGCCGATCACCGGCATGATCAGGATAATCACCGCCCAGGTCAGTTTGAATTCCGCCGGCACATCCAGATTCACGATCCGAATCAGCACCACCGTCGCAACCAGGTAACTGACATAATAAACGTAAGGAATCTTTCCTGCCAGAAAGAAAAACGCCCAGATCAGAAAGAACGTTTGAATCAGCAGCATCAGCACAATAATCAGCCCGCGGCTGAAAATGATTCTCGATAATCCTTTCAGAAATTTTCTCACATCCTTGCTCCTATGGATTCCTGCGGTGCCAGCGCTCGCCTGCCGCAATATCCTTCTGCAGTTGTAAACGCAACGCGTCAAGATCCGCGAACTTCCGCTCGCTTCTTAAGAATTGGTACAGCGAGACAAAGACCTTTTCTCCGTAAATCTCTTCGTGAAAATCATAAAGATAACTCTCCACTCCCGCCACAGACCGATCGCCCGCTACGGTAGGTTTCGAGCCGATATTCGTGATCGATGGGTAATCCCGATCAAGATAATGCACCTTGGAGAAATAAACGCCCTTTTTCGGCAGCAGCTTCTCATATTCCGGCATAAGATTCACGGTCGGAAACCCGAGCGTCCTGCCGATCCGCTGCCCGTGAACCACCTCTCCATAGAAGAGATAGGGGCGAATCAGCATGGCGTTGGCGGTCTCCAGATCTCCCTGCTCGACGGCATCTCTGATATAGGAAGAACTGATCTCCCGTCCCCGAAATTGCACTTTATCGACTATCGTAACCGAGAACCCGCACGCCGCGCCGCGGGAAGAAAGATATTCCGCAGTTCCGAGTCCCCGATAACCGAAGCGGCAGTCCGTCCCGCAGACAACCGCCTTTGTGTTCAACTTCGTAAGCAGTATCCGCTCCACAAAATCGGAAGCGCTCATCTGCCGCAGTTTCTCATCAAACGGAAGTTCCACATAGTAATCTACACCCAGTTCCGAGAGGATCCTCTGCTTCTCGGCATTTGTCGTCAGCAGACTGCCGCAGGCGCTCGGATCTTCTCCCGAAAGAATCGCTGCGGGGGATACCGAAAACGTCAGCACACAGGTTTTCAGTCCCGTGCGCCGCAATTCCTCCATCCGGCGAAAGAGTTCCGCGTGCCCTCTGTGGATCCCGTCGAACTTGCCGATTGCACATACAAGCGGCGCTTCAATTTCGAAATCAAGTGTTCCTTCTATAATAATCATGGTTCCCCCGACACTCATTCCGTCGGAAATATTCTGACAGGCTGATAGAGCGCTTCCCGTTCTCTGTAGACATAGAGTCCGACGAATTTTCCGTTATGCAGATAGACCCTGACCTTTTCTGCATCGCTCACAATGCGGTTTGCCAGACCCACCGGCAGTTTGTTGCCGTTTTTTAACAGAATTTCCGCCCTCTCACTGCCCGTCACCGCAGGGTAGGCACGCAGCACATCATCGACCGGACGCAGGCACTCTTCCAGTTGTCCGTTTCTCATTTTTTCTTCAATCTGCGAAAGTTGCAGCGCGGTATCGATCGTGAAATCCGATACCCGACAGCGAACCAAATGCTCCATCAGCGCGCCGCACCCCAATTTCTGCCCGATGTCATGACAGAGCGAACGAATATAGGTTCCCTTGGAACAGGTGATCTCCATGGTAACGCGCGGCAGATCGATCGAGGTGACCGCAATCTTTTGCAGTTCCACATAAACCGGTTTCCGCTCGATCATCACGCCTTCTCTTGCAAGTTCATAGAGTTTCTTCCCGTTCACCTTCTTCGCGGAATACATCGGCGGAATCTGTTCGTAGCCCGGGGAAAACGAAGCGATGACCTGCATGATTTTCGCCTCTTCCAAGTCGGCGCAGGAAGTTTCGGTTAACATAACTCCATCCGCATCATAGGTGTCGCTCGTCCTGCCAAGCAGCATCACCGCGCGATATTCCTTCGTCTGATCCGTCAAAAAGTCACACAGTTTCGTGGCGCTCCCGAAGCAGACAGGAAGCACTCCCTCCGCCGCAGGATCCAGTGTTCCCGTGTGACCGATCTTCTTAAAATGTGTGATGCCGCGCAGCACGGCAACCACATCATGACTCGTATAATCTTTTTCTTTATAAACATTCAGTACGCCGTTCAAAGCGCAACCTCTCTCTTCCAATTCAGTCAAGCTGCTTTTCAATCTGCTTCGATAAGTTGTTTAAAACATCACGGTAGGTACCGTTCATCGTGCAGCCGCCGGCTCTTTCATGTCCGCCGCCGCAGAAAAACGCCGCCACTTCCGCCACGTTGACCCGCCCCTTGGAGCGCATGCTTACCTTGTATTCAAGCGTATTGGTCTCATAGAGGAAAATCGCAACCTCCACGCCCGCAGTCACCAGCAGCTGGTTCACGATTCCCTCGAAGTCCTTCGGCGTAACGCAGTAAAAGTCCATCATTTTGCGGTCGATGCTGCTCGCAATGCACTTTCCGTCCATGAACAGCATACTCTCAAGGAGTGCTCTGCCCAGGATCTGGTTCTGCAAGTAGGTCTTCTCGTAGAAGGATTCCGTGATGATCTTCTGGGAATCGAAGCCGTAGTCGACCAACTCTCCGACAATGCCGAAAGTCGCCCGCTTCATGCAGGGATACTGGAACACGCCCGTATCATGCACGATACCGGTGTAGAGCGCCTTGGCAATCTCCACATCCATATATTGCTTCTCCATGAGTTCAAAGAGCAGTTCGCAGGTCGAACTCGCATCCGTCCTGAGATAATTCACATCGGCGAAGCCCAAATTGCTCTCATGATGATCAATGCAGATCCGTTTCCCCGCTGTACGCCAGAGCGCTTCCGCAGCGCCCAACCGCTCCGTATTGCTGGAATCGAGCGCAATATAGACGTCAAAAGGCGTCTTTGATTGAAAACTGTCGTCAATCGTCTCATATCCGCTCAAATAGGAGAAAATCACAGACGGTTGCTCTAAAAACAACTTGATTTCCGCTTTGGGAAGCGCAAGATCCAGATATCTTTTCAACGCAAGACAAGCGCCCGTGCAGTCGCCGTCCGGACGGACATGTCCGGAAATCCCGATTCGCGCGGCGCCTTCCAATTCACTTAACAGATTCATTGCACCACCTCGTCAATCATTTTGGACATGTGCATCCCGTATTCGATCGAAGTATCCGATACGAAAGTAAGCGTCGGCGTATTCCTTAAATTCAGCGTGCTTGCCAACTGACGCCGGATGAAGCCCTCGGCGCTCTTCAAGCCCGCGATCGTATTCTCTCTTGCTTCCGCATCTCCGAGCACACTGATAAATGCTTTGCAGGTCTTTAAATCCGGCGCCACTTCCACTCCCGTCACGCAGGTCATGGGAGCGATCCGCGGATCCTTGATCTCGGAACGGATGATGTTCGCAAGTTCACGCATCACTTCCGTATTGATGCGCATATTCTTATTGCTGTTTTTTCTCATGATCTGGGTACCTCTTCCATGACATAGGCTTCGACAACGTCGAGTTCCGAGAAATCCTGGAAATCCTCGAACACCAGACCGCATTCGAAACCGGACTTCACTTCTTTCACATCGTCCTTGAACCGCTTTAAGCTTGCCAACTTGCCCTCATGGATCATTTCTCCCTCATGAGAAATGCGGATCAGGCAATTCCGACAGAACACGCCGTCGAGGATATAGGAACCGGCAATGTTGCCGATACCGGAAGCCTTGAAAATCTGTCTGATCTCGGCGTGGCCGATGACCTTTTCTTCGAAGACAGGATCCAGCATACCCTTCATGGCAGCCTCCACATCTTCGATCGCCTTGTAGATGACGTCGTAGAGACGCACGTCTACGCCTTCCGATTCTGCGGTCGCCTTGGCGGTCGCATCCGGACGGACATTGAAACCGATGATGATGGCGTTGCTGGCGCTCGCCAGAATCACGTCGGATTCGTTGATCGCACCGACGCCGCCATGGATACATTTTACAATCACTTCCTCATTGGACAGTTTCAGGAGACTCTCCTTGACGGCTTCCACGGAGCCCTGCACATCGGCTTTGATGATCAGGTTCAGTTCCTTCAGATTGCCCGCCTGGATCTGTGAGAACAGATCGTCCAAGGACATCTTATTCTTGGTATCGTCAAGCAGTTTGACCTTATTCTGTGCAATGAAGGTCTGTGCAAAATTCTTCGCTTCCTTGTCGTTTCCGGGAGATACGAAGACCTCACCCGCATTCGGCACGTCATTTAAGCCCAGAATCTCAACCGGCGTGGAGGGTTCCGCCTCTTTGACGCGTCTTCCCTTATCGTCGATCATCGCACGAACCTTACCGTGACATGCGCCCGCCGCAATGAAATCGCCGACATGCAGCGTACCCTTCTGTACCAGCACGGTGGCAACGGGTCCCCTGCCCTTATCCAGTTCCGCCTCGATGACAATGCCCCTTGCGCTTCTCTTGGCATTGGCTTTCAGTTCCATGATCTCACTGGTTAAGAGGATCATATCGAGCAGGTTGTCGATGCCTTCGCCGCTCTTTGCGGAAACCGGTGCGAAGACGGTAGACCCGCCCCAATCCTCTGGAATCAGTTCATATTCAGACAGTTCCTGCTTCACGCGTTCGATGTTCGCGCCCGGCTTATCGATCTTGTTGACCGCAACCACGATCTCGATCCCTGCCGCTTTCGCATGGTTGATCGCTTCCACCGTCTGCGGCATGACGCCGTCATCCGCCGCAACCACGAGAATCGCGATATCCGTGGAATTCGCGCCGCGCATACGCATTGCGGTAAACGCTTCGTGTCCCGGTGTATCGAGGAAGGTGATTTTCTGACCTTTCGTATGAACGACATAGGCGCCGATCGCCTGCGTGATGCCGCCGGCTTCCCGATCGATTACATGCGTCTTACGGATCGCATCCAGAAGCGATGTCTTACCGTGGTCAACGTGTCCCATGACACAGATCACGGGGGCGCGCTTGGTCATCAGCGCTTCGTCTTCCTCTTCTTCCTTCAGCAGTTCTTCGATCACGTCGACAACCACTTCCTTCTCACAGAGAATATCGAATTCAACCGCGATCTCTTCCGCCTGTTCGTAAGAGATTTCCTGGTTCACCGTAACCACCTTGCCCTGCAGGAACAGTTTCTTGATGATCACGGCGGGCTGAATCTTCATCTGATCCGCAAGTTCTTTGAGGGTCAGGACTTCGGGAAGAACGATCACTTTGATCTTCTCCTCTTCCTTTACCTCGTTTCTTCTCTCCTGCGGCCGCTCCAGATGACGCAACTGTTTTCCCTTATTGCTCTTACCGCCCCGGAAACCGTCTTCTGCAACATAGGTCTTCTCTTTATTCCTCTTATCGTTATTGTTCTGGCGTCTGTTCTGGTCGCCTCTCTTAGCGTGATCGGATTCCTTGCTCTCTGCGGCAAAGCCGGGTCTTCCCGCGCCGGGTCTGCCGGAACCGAACC
>CAZNCH010000050.1:0-14341 GCA_964571555.1 uncultured Lachnospiraceae bacterium
GTGATTTTTCGCATGATTCCTCCATTGAATGGAAGCACGAACTGGGCGAAATCGGAAAGGGCATCAATGATCTCTCGGAAAGCATCGAATCCCTGCTGGAGAAAAAGTTGGAAAATGAAAAACAGAAACAGGATCTGGAATATCGCGTTTTGCAGAGTCAGATCAATCCCCATTTCCTATACAACACCTTAAATTCCATCAAGATGATGGCGTCTCTGCAGGGCGCTTCCGGCATCGCGGAGATGACCACCGCTCTGGCAGGTCTGCTTCGCAATGTTTCCAAATGGGGCGGCGTCCGTGTCCCGATCCGCGAGGAATTGTCTCTGATTCAGGATTATTTCACCATACAGAACTATCGCTACGGCGGAATGATCAGCCTCATCATCACCATGGATGATCCCGCGATCGCCGAGAGTGACATCATCAAATTCACCTTGCAGCCCCTCGTTGAGAATTCCATCTTTCACGGACTGGAGCCCAAAGGCGGAATCGGTGCCGTCCGCATCCATCTGTATGCGCAGGGCAATGATATTCTCATCGATGTGTCCGACGACGGCGTCGGCATGTCCGAAGAGAAACTGGCAACGCTTCTGCAGGAATCGAATACCGGCAGAAATGAATTCTTTCAGGAAATCGGCATCAGCAATGTGAATCGGCGGATTCAATTTGAGTTCGGAGAGCAATACGGTATTACCGCGGAGTCCGAAGAAGGGGTCGGAACCACAATGCGCGTTCGCCTTCCGAAAGGGGGTCCCAAATGTATCAACTGCTGATTGTAGATGACGAACCGCTGGTTCAGGCGGGGATCAAGTCCATGCTGAACTGGGCGGAACTGAATATCGAAGTCTGCGGCTCCGCTCCGAACGGGCAAGTTGCGCTTGATTTTGTCCGTAAATTCCATCCCGACATTGTCATTACCGATATCAAAATGCCCATCATGGACGGTCTTAAATTCATCCGTGAGGTTCGTACGGAAATGGGATACAAACATCCCGTTTTTCTGATGCTCACCAGTTACGAAGATTTTCAGCTTGCCAAAGAGGCCGTCAGTTCTCAGGTATTGGAATATCTGGTGAAAGTTGATCTTACACCGGACACGCTGCGCGAAGCGATCCTGAAATCCATTCGCTTCCTGGAAGAGAATGCGCCCGCAGCGGATATATCCGCCCTAGCGGCTTCCGGCGCGCTCAACCTCTATTCCTATCGTGAGAAGTTCATGATCAGCCTGCTCAATAACCTGTTCGAATCCGACGAGCAGCTCTTTCTGCAGGCTGCCGATTTGCATATTCCTCTGGACTATCCTTCCTTCTTATGCTGCTACGGCTCTCTCCAGTCGGCAACGCCGCCCGCAGCCGAAAACCCGGTATCCGTCTACACCGGCGGCATGCAGATGTTAAAAGAACTGGCGCAGAAATACTACCACGGGCTGACCATTTCACTTGACGTCAGCCACTTTGCCCTGGTCTATTGCTTCGACGAAACCTACATCCGACAGACAAGCTCCGACGCTTTGCTGACTGACCTGACAGAACTTTTGCTGCGCATTCGGACGAGTCTGAAAAACTACTGCAATATGGACATGATCTGCGGCATCGGAACGCTCTGTCAAATGCCGTCCCAACTTTGCGATTCCTATCAGTGCGCCAGAATGGCGTACCGCAATACCGATGAGGAACATCCGATTGCATACTTTTCTCCGGAAGAGACGCTTCCGCACAACGCCTTTCATTTCTCACTGTTTCGAACCAACCTGATTCGGGCGTTTGAAGAATATGATTCCGCCATCCTTTCCGAAACTATCGGGGAACTGTGCGAACTGATCGATTCCCATCCGCACCACTATATTCAGGCTCTGGACGCCGCAATCAATATCCTCTATCTGGCAATCTCGCTTCTCCCCGCAGGGGTGGATCTTCTGAACCGGATCTTTGCGGACGCGCCGGAGGGTTATCTGTCTCTCTATCGGCAGTCCAACGTCCTGCAGATCACCGGCTGGCTCCGAACGCTTTCGCAGGGGCTTTGCGCCTATTTTGACGAGCGGACGCGCGATTATAAGAATAAAATCGTGGTAGATGTGAAGAACTACATCAACGAACATGTATGCGAGAAGCTCCCGCTCAACCAGATCGCCGCGCAATTCGGCATCAGCACAAGTTATTTGAGTCAACTGTTCGGCCGCTACAGCAGCCTTGGCTTCAATGAATATATCAATTATACCAAAGTGCAGGAAGCCAAACGGCTGCTGAGAGAGGAACATCTGAAAGTATATGAGGTGGCGAATCGTTTGAGTTTCGGAAGTGAATTCTATTTCAGCAAGGTATTCAAGAAAGTGGAGGGGCTCTCGCCCACCGAGTATCTCAACAGCGGTTTGTAGGAGAATGCAAATGAAGGCAACGCTTCACTGTCACAACTTAGCCGCCGCCTACCGCGGCGATCTTACGGCTTACGCGCCGTTTCCGACCTGCGAAGACCGCGCGTTCTGGGATCACATTGACTCGCCCCTGAAACGACAACTGATTGGGGACGGGGAAGCCGCGCTTGAAACCGAATTTCCGTCGCTTTCAGCCACCGCTTACATGGCGTTTTGCAGAACCGGCAACCGCGCCGATTATGAGAAGCCCTACTTTGCCGTCAGACATCTCCTTCCGAACCGGAGAGGATTCTTCGGAATTGGAGATGAATCTCTCCACTGCCTACGCAACGGATGATTTTGCACCCTATCTTAGAACGGTTACCTTCCACCACGCGCGGAATTTCATTACGCTTTCCGATACCACCGATCATAGCGACGTCATTTTAAATTTCATCACCTGCACAAGACCGGTTGCAACGGAAGAAGCGCAGGTCTATTCCATCGGCAATGCTACGGTCAGACTGCAAACAGGCAGCGTTCCCGAAATAGAAACGCTGCCTGTTACGGATGCAAGACTGAAAGCGGCATGGGAAGACGGTCTCTACCGCATCCGGATTCCCATGCACCGTCATTTTATGATGCAAATTGAGTAAGCATACTCCTTTTTACAGGCTCTCACCTTTTTCCAACGCCAGCGTTCTGGTGGTCAGATCGCAGATTTCAGGCGTTCCGTAATACTGGATCGCGCCGGGATAGGTGAATGCGGTCTCCACCGCCCATTCTTCCCGATGCGCTTCGAAATATTTGAACGGCTTGCCGTCCAGTTCCACCAGGGCCTTTCTGATGACCGGCTTATCCTCACCGTTTCTTCTCTCGATGTTCATCATCTTGGTAATCGGCATACCGCCGGCAATCCATGCTTCCGCCGGCTGACTTAAATTGGACACCTTGGAAAGATAGCCGGTGTAGCCGTACTGAATCAGCATAAAGGCATTGTAGCCGAGTGAATAGCAGTAATCCGAATCGAAGTTACTCGGGAACGCGCATCTTCCTTCGTAACCGAAGAAATGATGCAGACTGCCGAATTTGCCTTTGTAGGCGCCTGCTGCCGCTCTCTTGTCCAGTTCATCCTTTACCAGTGCGGACAGCAGTTTCTCGGACTCGATCAGGGATACCTGCACGTTGCCGTGCGGATCTCTCTCCAGGAAGAGCTGCTGCTGAATCAACTGCGGAAGGATCGCGAATACTTCCATGGATTCCTTACTTAAGCCCTTTTCGATAAACGCGTATTTCGCCTGCCAGTCGGGAAGCGCATTGAATGCTTCCGTCTGAGAGCCCGCAAGCAGCTCGTTGATTTCGGCGATCAGTTTGGAGAATTCGGGAACAAATTCCACAATCCCCTCGGGAATGATTGCAACACCGAAGTTGTTGCCGTTCTCCGCTCTCTTCACTACCGAATCGGCAATCTGGTTCGCAATCTGCGCTAACGACATCTTCTTCGCAGCGACTTCCTCGCCGATCAGGCAGATGTTCGGCTGCGTCTCCAGTGCGCATTCCAGCGCCACGTGAGAAGCGGAGCGCCCCATCACCTTGATGAAGTGCCAATATTTCTTCGCCGAGTTGGCGTCTCTTTCGATATTGCCGATCAGTTCGCTATAGGTCTTGGTTGCGGTATCGAAACCGAAAGAGCACTCGATATCTTCGTTCTTCAGGTCGCCGTCAATGGTCTTCGGACAGCCGATGACCTGTACGCCGGTCTGATTGGCAGCCATGTATTCCGCAAGAACGGCTGCGTTCGTATTGGAATCGTCGCCGCCGATGATAACGATTGCGGTGAGTCCGTGTTTCTTGGCGACTTCCGTCACCACCTTGAACTGATCTTCCGTCTCGAGTTTGGTTCTGCCGGAGCCGATGATATCAAAGCCGCCGGTATTTCTGTACTGATCGATATAGGCGTCGTCGAACTCGATATAGGAGTCCTCCAGCAGTCCGCTCGGACCGCCCTTGAAGCCCAGCAATACGTTGGCAGGATCGGTCGCTTTCAGCGCGTCATACAGACCGCAGACCACGTTGTGTCCGCCGGGCGCCTGTCCGCCGGAAAGGATCACACCGACCACCTGTTTCTTGCTTTCAGAGGTGTTCTGCCCCTTCTCGAAGGTAATTTCATTCTTGCCGTAGGTATTGGGGAAGAGGGCTTTGATCTGCTCCTGATCCGCTACGCTCGCAGTCGCTCCGCCGTTCCTGACACAGATTTCGGCGATTCCGTTCCGAAGCATCCCCGGCAACTTCGGGGTGTACTCGTATCTTGCTTTTTGCAGTGGTGAATAATTCATAATAAACTCCTTTTCCTGTATGATCCTGATATTTTGATTGGATTTCGCATCATTGATATACTAAAACAGCGCGTGAGAAAAGTAAACCTCTAATAGATGATTTTCACTTCTTTCTCTTCCCAGGTGCGCAGAAGGATATGCGCATCGTCCATCTCTTCGATGTAATTGGGCAGCAGCGGAATCTTCCCGAGCCCGCCCGGCGCATTCAGAATGTACTGCGGGATCGCGAGTCCCGAAGTATGCCCTCTCAAATACTTCATAATCTCAATTCCCTCGTCCACACGAATCGAAAAATGCGCGGTTCCCTTCACCTGCTTGGGATGAAAGATATAATAGGGTCTGACCCTTGCCTGCAACAACTGCTCATTCAGGAGCTGTACCAGATATTTGTCGTTATTGATCCCCTTGAGGAAGACCATCTGGTTGCCCAGCGGAATGCCCGCGTCGGCAAGTTTCTCACATGCCCTGACCGCTTCTTTCGTGACTTCCCGCGGATGGTTGAACTGAATGTTGATATAGAGCGGATGGTATTGCTTCAGCCTGTCCGCCAACGCCTGCGTGATCCGCTGCGGCATGGTCACGGGAACTCTCGTCCCGATTCGGATGATTTCCACATGGGGAATCTCACGCACGCTGCGCACGATGGATTCCAGCGCTTCATCGGACATCAGCAGCGGATCGCCGCCGGTGATCAGCACATCTCTGATCTCCGGGGTCGCCCTGATATAATCGACGGCTTCCAAAATCCGGTCTCCCGACTCGATTCGATCCGTTTCCCCGATCCTTCTGCGTCTCTGACAATGTCTGCAAAACATCGCACAGGCGCTTGTGACGTTAATGATCAGCCGATCCGGATACCTTCTGGTAATACAGGACACAGGATTCGTGAATTCCTCGCACATCGGATCGAGCTCGCCTTTTTCGTTCAGTTCTTCCGCCGAGGGAATCGCCATCCGGTCAATCGGGTCATTTAAGTTCTCATAGTCCATCAGAGAGAGGTAATACGGCGTGGTCGCCCAGCGGTATTTCTCGGATACCCTGGCAAGCGTCTGCGCTTCCGTCTCATTCAGCCGGATAAAGTGTCTTAACACCTCGATCGAATCGATTCGATTCTGCAACTGCCAGTGCCAGTCGTTCCAGTTCTCTTCCGTCGCATGAAAATATTGCAGCAGTTCGGCTTTGTGCTGTTGGCGCAGCGTTTCTGCCTCTCCCGCCTGCCGCATCAGGAAGACCCTCTTGAATTCAAGATAATCCCTGATCCCGTCATGCAGTTCCTCCGCGCGTCTGCGCGAAATCTCTCTTTGATTATTGCTCATGATAATATCTCTCACATTTCTCCTGCCAGACAGCCGCATAAACCGGATCCGTCCGATGATCCGGCAGCACATAATACTTGGTCAGCAGGTTGCCCAGATAAACGGTGAATTTGTCCGCGCCGCTCCGGTTCAAATGACCGCCTCCGTCCGCGGTGTCCACACTGTAATCCAGTCCGATTTCATCGGCATAATAGTCAAAATCAAGATAGGTTACATTCTCTCTGTCGGCAATCTGGTGAATATCGTTCGTAAACTGCGCGCCCCATTTCGGCTGGTGCGTCGGTACCTTGATCAGCAGCAGCGGCACCCTCTGGTCCCGACACAGACGAATGATGTCTGTAAGACACGCCGCATTCCGTGGAGACAATCTCCGCGCTTCCTCTCTGTAAGGATCCCGTTCTTCCGCCGCGCCCTGCACGCTGTCATTCGGAAGAAAACCGTTGTAGGTAACGTCGGGACGATAATACAGATATCTGAGATCCTCTTGCTTCATATATTTCCATCTGGAGTGGAATCTGAAAATCGGAACCACATAGTCTATCATATCTTCCGCCGGCGCCATGGAAGCCTTCAGTGCCTCGAACTTGGTCGCGCTGATCCGCATCCCGTCGAAGGTCTTGCGGTTGCTCGGTTCATCCACATAATCATCCTCATTCCGGAAGAAATTCAGATCCAACACGACCAGCTTCGGATCCGAAACGATCATGGCGTCCTTGATCATGAAATACGAGATCCATGAGGTCTGCGATGAATTGGCTCTGTCATAGGACGCAATGCCGTGATTTTCCCAGAGAAGAATCGGGTTGACGCCGTTGTACACGCATGAGGAGCCGACAAAGAGAACGTCATTGTTCGTCTTCTCCCGATAGAATTCCGCCGTGATCCTGCCATCCTTCTCATCCTCGATGTATTTCGGCATGAAATAGAGGTTGAGCGTCAGGAAGACAAAGAGTGCAATGGCTCCCTCCAGCACAAAAGAGGAAAAGATTCTCAATTTTCGTTTCAAATTCTTCTTCATCCGAACTCCCCTATGCTAGAAGTTGATATAGATAAAACTCTTGATGTCGTAACCCAGACCGTAACTGCCGAAGACCAGAACCAGACAGGCGAGCGACAGCAGCGCCGCATACTGGAACCACGGATGCCTGTTGAGAAAGAGCGTCCGCACCTTTCTCTTTCTCTGGATAAAAGAAACCGTGCCAAGAATCAGGATCGAGATCAGGACAATGATCAAGTCTTCCTTCGGCAGCTGCAGCGTTGTGAAGACTTCGTTCCATTCGAAACGATCCCAGCCGTAGAAAAGATCCCGCAGCAGTTTCAAGCCGTCCTTCGATGTTCTGACCAGATCGAAGACTCTGAGAAAGGACATCAGCCAGAACGTTTTAAACACGCGGTATATCTTGACAATCGTCATGTCATTCTCAAGGTGCATCTGTTCCATGATCCGCTTGCTGAGCGGTTCGAATTCCGTACCGAGGATAATGAAGAAGCAGTTCAGAAGTCCCCAGGTAAGGAATCTGCCTTCCGAGCCGTGCCACATACCGGTCAGCATCCAGACCGCGATCATCGGCAGATAGACCGGAACACGCTTTCCGACCTCCTCTCCCAGATGTTTTCTGCACCATTTCCCGAGACTTAACACCTTTTTGTTGACGGAGAGGGGATAGAAAATATAATCCCGAAACCAGGTGCCCAGCGTAATGTGCCAGCGTCTCCAGTATTCCGCGATGCTCTTTGAGAAAAACGGACGGTCGAAGTTCCGCTCCAATTCGATGCCGAGCAGTTCCGCGACCCCGATCGCAACATCGATGCCGCCGGAGAAATCGCAATAGATCTGGAACGCATAGAAGAAAATGCTCAGCAACAGATAGAAGCCCTGATAATCTTCCCGAAAACTGACGCTGGTCGTCACATAGGCAGCCAGCCGATCGGCGATCATCAGTTTCTTGAAAACGCCCCAGAGGATTAAGAACAAACCGGACTTCACGCTCATCCAGTGAAATTTCTTCACGCGGAAGAGCTGCGGCTTCAGATCCTTGAAGCGGGAAATCGGTCCCTGTATGATCTGCGGAAAGAAACTGACGAACAGAAGAAAACGGAAGAAATTCCGCTCGCTCTTCTGCTTTCCGTAATAGACGTCCAGAAGGTAGCCGACGCTCTGAAAAGTGTAGAACGAGATTCCCACCGGCAGAAGAAAATGCGGCTGCGTCACGAAATTTAAGTTCCCGGTCAGTTTCATGCGGAAGAAGTTGAAATAAACAACACCGAGATCGGCATATTTCAGCACGAAGAGAATCCCGACGTTAAGCGCAATGCAAAGCAGCAGAAGCCGTTTCTGCTTCCTCTTGCATTCCGCCTTTTTCCGCTTTTTTTCTTCCCTGTCAAGCGATACAGCATGCGCATTCAGATCTTCGTCTCTGATTCCGGCATAGCGGTCCATTCCGCGCGCCGCGCCATATACGCTGAGCGCCGTCGCAAGAAGATAGAACACATACTTCGGACCGCAGAGCAGATAGAAAATCATACTCGCAAGCAGCAGCACGATCCACTGGTAACGTCCCTGAATCAGGTAATAAACGGCGAAGACAATAAAGACAAAGATGGCGAATTCAATCGAAATAAATGACATGGTTCTACTCTTCCGTCAGCCGTTCCACCAATGCGGCGATTGCCTGCATGGAATTAAAATTCTCGGGCACCATCAAATCGGCGCTGATTTCGATGTCGAAACGATCCATCAGTTCGCCGACCAGCGTGATCACATCGAAGGAATCGAAGATTCTGCTGTCGATGAGATCACGCTGTGTGTCGTAGTCTACCTCCGGATGTATTCCGGTCAGGATTTCCTTTAATTCTTCCATCATTTTATTTCCTTTAATTTCATTCGATCCACCTTGCCGTTTTTCAGCAACGGCATGCGGTCGAGTTTTCGCACTTCATTCGGCACCATATATCTGACCAGTCTGGTCTTTAGCGCTTCCGTCAATTTCGCATCGTCTATGGAATCGGATTCATAGAACATCACGATTCTGTCCTTGATCCGATCATGCACGCAAAACGCGGACTTCATCCCCGGCAGCGCGGAAGCGGTCGCTTCGATCTCACCGAGTTCGATCCTGTGTCC
This sequence comes from uncultured Lachnospiraceae bacterium, assembly GCA_964571555.1. GTDB lineage: Bacteria > Bacillota > Clostridia > Lachnospirales > Lachnospiraceae > UBA2868. The sequence goes on from CAZNCH010000050.1 coordinate 9,127, forward strand.
CATATGCTTGATCTGGAAATCCTTGCGGCTTAAAAAGATCAGATCCCCGTTTTCGTTATATTTCGCAAGGTCGCCGGTCCGGTAAATCCGTTCGGGATAATCGGAATGCAGCGGATTCTGTGTAAAGACTTCCTGCGTTTTCTGAAAGGCGCGATAATAACCGAGCGCAAGGCAGGTTCCCTTGACGCAGATCTCACCGGTAACGTCCGCATCTTCAATCAGCCGGTTCTCCTCATCGAGCAGGAACACCGAGGTATTTCGGAACGGCTTGCCGATCGGAATGATCTCATCCTCCTGATAAAGGCGGTCGCATTCATAGTAGGTGCAGACGCCCGTAATCTCCGTCGGACCGTAGATCTGAATGAACTTCACATCCGGCAGGTTCTCAAACCAGTAATTATAGCAGCTCACCGGCATTGCTTCCGCACCGAACACCACTGTCCGAAGCGACGCAGGTCGCAGTGTCTTGAAGCCTTTGAAGGCGGAAACCATCCGCAGCGCGGAGGGCACCCACCGAAGAAAGGTAATGCGGTTGTCCTCCAGATAGCGCAGCAGCTGCAGCGGCATAGAAAAAGCGGCAAGCGGAACAATCCCCATCGTTGCCTTCTCATGCAGGGTGCAGTAAATATCGATCAAAGACGCATCAAAATAAAAGGGTGCCTGGTTGGCTACGATATCCTCGCTGCCAAGCGGAACGGCATTACAGAACGCCTCCGCATAGTCGATCAAACCGGCGTGCGACACCACAACGCCTTTCGGAACGCCGGTCGAGCCGGAAGTGTAGAGTACATACAAAGGATCCGTATCGAGCGCCCCCGCCAACTGCCGCTCAATCAGAACAGGGTCAATGATTCCCTCATCGAATTCCTCCATCAGGAACACCCGATCGCAATAACTCCTCGCCGTTTCACAGTGCGCAGCATCCGTTAAGATCGCGACCGGCTGCAGATTCTCCATCACCAGTTGCAGCCGATAGTCCGGCATGGCGGTATCGATCGGCGAATAGAAATTCCTCGCATACATGACGCCGAAAAAGGCGGCAATCGTCATCGGGGATTTGTCCAGATAAACGGCAATGGGACGATTATACACGGAAAGTTCCCGAATCAGCCGTGTTGCTATGCTTTTTGCAATCACATCCAGCTTACCGTAACTCAATCGGATCTTGTCGTCGAAATAGGCGCATTTATCGGGGCAGGATGCAGCCGCCGACCTCAAGTAATCAAGAACCGTTCTTTGCACCATGCGCGTCTCCCCCTGTTCTCATTTCATCCGGAACCCTTTCTCTCTTCGGGAGAACGCCCAGCGTGATGATCCCCATACCGACCAGGCTGACAATCGTCCCCGTAATCAGCATGACAGCCACGCCGAAACGATCCAGAATCCTGCCGCAGATCAGGCTGCTGAACACGCCGCCGAGCGTAATGGCACTGTTGATATAAGCCTGACCTTTGACCTTGTCGCTTGTCCGCATGCTCTGATCCGAGAAATAGGCTGCCGCCGGAATGAAGACCGCATAAGCGAACAACTGAAAACTCTGACTGAAATAGACGCCGCCCATATTGGACGCCACCAGCAGCAGAGCAACCTTAACCGTAAATGCAACCGCGGAAAATACCAGCAGCGCTCTGACGCTGATCCGTTTCAGAACGACGCTGATGAGCGCCATCACGGGCAGTTCCAGAATCGCCTGCAGGAACGTGGCATAGCCCATCTGCGTCTCACTGCCGCCGACGTTTCGGATAATCTGGATCAAATAGTCATTGATCGCATTGTGCGCAAAAAAACAACACGCCGCTCCCAGCAGAAACAAGGTAAAGCGCGGATATCTGGCGAAGAAATTCTTATGCCGCCCGCCCTCCTCAACATCGGGCAGTTCCTCATCCTCATTGCCCGACACGATCCGCGCAAGCCCGCTCTCTTCCCCCGAAATCTGCGGTTTCTTGAAGAAATACGCGATGAGAATGGAGCAAATCATGACCCCGATCGTGACATATAGGATGATATTCGTGCCGAATCTCTCAACCGCGCTCCCAAGGAAGAAGGAAGTCACGGCAAAACCTGCGGAGCCCAGACCTCTTGCCAGACCGAAGTTGATCTTACAGCCGACTGCCGCATATTCGAAGTTCATTGCAATGATGATCGGCTGGTACACGAACTGAACCATATACATCAGCAGAAAGACCAGGAATACGATAATAAAGCCGTCCGATACAAAGGCTAAAATCATGCAGCCGAGCAGCAACAGCGCGGAGCAGAGCATGACAACGATCCGATTGGTCAGTTTTCCGCCGGTATCCACCAAGCCCGCCACCAGCGGCTGAGCGAAGACGGATAAGATATTCGCAAGGGAAAGCACCAGCCCTACCTGCGTATTAGTAAATCCCTTGTCCAGAAGATAGACTGCCGCATAAGCATGCAGCGTACAGAACGCCGCGAAATACAAAATATTAATGCAGGCATAACGAAGCGTCCAAAACGCTCTTTTCTCTCTCACCATTTTTCGCAATTCTCCTCATGACCGACTCTCTGTCCTTCCCACGCGGTTACTTTTCTATTCTACCATCATCCCTATCTTGGATTCAAGGATTCAGAAGATAAAAATACGCATTCTCGATCAGAAAATGCGTACGGACAGTCACATCATGAAGATTTCGAATCTCTTCTATGGCTTCCTTGCAGCCAAACGCTCCTCGAATTCCGCCTGCGGAATCGGTCTCGCATAGTAGAAGCCCTGCACCACCTCACAGCCCTGCCGAAGCAGCGTATCCGCCTGCGCCTGCGTTTCCACGCCCTCTGCAATCATTTCCAGACGCAGACTGCGCACCATTCGAATCACATTCTCAATGATGCTGTCCCCGCACTCCGCATTACCGCCCCGCAGGAAGCCGAGATCCAATTTCAGAATATCGATCGGCACGTCTTTGAGCGCATTCAGCGACGAATACCCTCGCCCGAAATCATCCATGGCGATCTGGAACCCCATGGCTCTGATGCTGTTGACCCCGCGGATCACCTCCTCCTGTGCTTCGGTATAGGCGCTTTCCGTGATCTCAAAATGCAGATATTTCGGCGGGATCTCATATTTCAGTTTCAAACGTTCAATCATTTGGACGAAATCGTTTTGGACAACGGACAGTCTCGAAATATTGACCGCAATCGGAACGGGTCGGATCTTGGCGTCCAGCCATTTCCGAATCGTCATAAAGGCATGTTCCCACATATACTGATCCAGCGTGTAAATAAAGCCGTTTTTCTCGAAGACCGGAATAAAGAGATCCGGTGTGATCAGCGTCCCGTCCGCCTTCCGCCAGCGACAGAGCATTTCCGCCCCGACCATCTCACCGCTCCTGTGATTGTATTGCGGCTGATAATAGGCGACGAATTCATTGTTTTCCAGCGCCCGAAACATCTCCGTCGTCACCTGGCTCTCCCGTTCCAGACGTTCTTTCAGAATACCGTCATAGATCAGGATGGCGCTCTCCATGGAATCGGGAATCTTATCCATGGTCAGCATCGCAAGATTGATCAGATGCTCCACGGTATCATGCGCGTCCTGCACCCTGCACAGTCCCGCCTTGTAACTGACCGGAAAGGCGATTCCCATGGACGAGAAATCGTAGGTTCTGATATGTTCCAGTTTCTTCTCATGAGTCTCGTCCAATTCGAACAAAAGCAGGTATTTCGAGCCGGAATATCTGCCGACCGTACCGGTCAATCCAACAAAATCCTTTACAATCTGCGCGCCGTGCCTGATGATGCGGTCGCCCACTTCAAAGCCGCAGAGATCGTTGATGACATTCAACTGGTTGATTGCCGCCATGCCCAGCACATAATTCTTACTTTCGGTATTTCTTAAGATTTCTTTTGCTTCCCGCACAAAGCCTTCCTTATTCGGCAAGCCCGTTAACTCGTCTCTGTAGTAGCGCAGGACAATCTCATCATTCAGATAGTGGATGCAGCTCTCCATTTTGTTGTAGCCGAGCGCAATCGCCCGCACCATCTCCCTGCAGCTGCTGTATCCGCAGGATCCGCAGTCCAGATGGCGCTTCTGCTCCGTATCCTTGTGCATTGCGGTGAAGATCTCATCATAAGTGTTCTCTGGAACCCGCGACGTCTGCTGGTATCTGCTCGTAAAGGAGCAGGTAAAATCATTCCGGTCCAGTTCCCCAAACCACCCCTCCAGCATGCGACGGTTCTCCTCGCAGTCATGTTTCTCCAATCGATCCAGAAGACCGTTTTCTCTGTATTTCTTGAAGTTTCGCAGAGACTCCCCTAAATCCATTTGCTCCGCCGCATGCGCCGGCCCTGAAATACAGCCGTCACGACAGGATTTCACTTCCAGATAGAACGGTTTCATGTCGGGATGTCTGACCATCTGCTTTAACCGGGCGAAAAAATTCTCGTTCAGTTCGCTATAACCGATCGAAAACTTGTGCCGCGGAAACATCAGACCGATCAGTTCCCGACTCCCGCCCGCAAATTGAAGCAGTTGACCGAAGCCGAATCCCTGCGGTTCAATGACGGCGCGGTAGGACGAAAGATCACGGTCTGCAAAATAAGCGAAGAGATGTTTGAAGGTGATATGATACTTGATCACGCCCATCGTTGATTTGTCATGGACCTCATCCGTCTCCGCAATGCAGGGACTTAGGAACGCAAGCGTGGTTGCATCCTTTAAATATTTGCGAATGTAGATCGCGGAGCAGATCGACGGCGAATGTACCGGAATCAGACGATCCATGACCTCGGGATCGTACTGTTCGATCAGATTCTTGAATGCATAGCAGTATTGACCGATAAACGCGCCCTTCGGATCGTCGCCGTGTGCCTCAAGGTATTTCACGTGCGCCCAGAAACTGATCTCCGCACCGAAGCAGTTATCATAGACCGCCCCGACGCCAAGGGATTGCAGAAAGCCCAACATCTGCATGCCCTCATCCCCGTAAGCCTGAAACAATGACGGCGCGACGAGCAGGGAAATCCGCTCTCCGTTTGCAAGAGAAGCGAGGAAGTCCGGCAGATCATCCTGATACTCTCTTGCATCGTGCAGACAAACACTGACGCATCTGCCGCAGTGGATGCACTGCTCTGCGGCAACCATCATCCTTGAAATCCCGTTTCGTGTCGTAAAGACATTGGCGCCAAGCACCGGCTCTTCGACGGTTGCCAGAATATCCTCCATCTTGTCGGGGACGCTCCAGCGGATCGGCTC
>CAZNCH010000051.1:0-13814 GCA_964571555.1 uncultured Lachnospiraceae bacterium
TCTCGAAGAACCGATAGAGAACTGCTAGGGAGTCGGCTTTGGATCTGCAATAAAACCGCTCCGCAAGCTGGTGTTTGAAACGCAGGAAATGCAAGAAAATGTTCACATTTTCTTGCATTTCCAAGTGAGTTAGCGGGAGCGCTGTTTTATTTGCTGATCCAAAGCCGCAGAATCCCGACCGGCAGTTCTCGTGGTTCGCGAGATATACCTCTTTTTGCCGCAGGATTTGATTTCGCCGGCTGTTCTCGGCGGTCGCCCCTTACTTCCACTTCTCAATCTCCGCATCCGTTCCGAGCACATAATGCCGCCCCTCTATCAGATGCATGGTTCCCTGCGCATAATCGATACCGCTGGTGGCATAGTCGTAGGACACGGCAACCCGCGCTTTCTCGATCTGCGGATTCGGACTCGGAATCGCCGATAACAGACTCACCGTATAAGGATGCACGGGATGAGAGAAAATCTCTTCCGTAGTACCTGTTTCCAGCAATCTGCCCAGATGCAGCACGCCGATTCGATCGGAAATATACTTCACCATCGAAAGGTCATGCGCGATAAAGAGATAAGCGCAGCCGGTTTCTTCCTGAATATCCTTCATCAGATTCACAACCTGCGCCTGAATCGAAACATCAAGCGCCGAAATGCATTCATCCGCAATGATCAGTTCCGGATTCATAATCAACGCTCTGGCAATGCCGACACGCTGCCGCTGACCGCCGGAAAACTGATAGGGATATCTGTCAAAATGCTCCTTGGCAAGACCGACCTTGGCAAGAATCGCATTGATCTTCTCTTTTCGTTCCGCTTCCGAACTGTAAGAATGATGAATGTCAAGTCCTTCGCCGATGATATCGCCGATTTTCTTTCTCGGATTCAGAGACGCCATCGGATCCTGGAAAATCATCTGCATCTTGGTTCGCAGTTCCGTATTGGTAGACCGATCCATTTTGCCGGAAATCTCCATATTCTTAAAGAGCACTCTTCCGCCGGTCGGATCGTAGAGCCGAATGATTCCGCGTCCGATCGTCGTCTTGCCGGAACCTGATTCCCCCACCAGACCGTAAGTTTCTCCGGGATAAATCTCGAAGCCGACATCATCGACCGCCTTCACAAGATAACCGCCGTTTTTGAAATACTGCTTTAAATGCTCGACACGAAGCAGAGGTTCTGCATTATAATTCACTGCCATTTGCATTCGCCTCCTTCTTCATTCGCTCGATTCTGCGCTTCAGTTCCTCAGGCATTTCGATCTTCGGCGCTCTCGGATCCAGCAGCCACGTTGCCGCAAAATGTGTCTCCGTAATCTGAAACATCGGCGGCTGCTCTTTCCAGTCGGCTTTCAATGCGTACTGATTCCTCGGTGCAAACGCATCCCCCACCACCTCATGCAGGAGGTTCGGCGGTGAGCCGGGAATCGTATAGAGCCTGTCGTCATCCGTATTCAAATCGGGCATCGCGGAGAGCAGCCCCCAGGTGTAGGGATGCTTCGGATCGTAGAAAATCTCCTCCACATTGCCGACTTCCACAATTTTCCCCGCATACATCACGTTGACATAGTCCGCAACCTTGGCGACAACGCCTAAATCGTGCGTAATATAAATCACGGAAATTCCGTGTTCCTGCTGAATTTTTTTGATCAGTTCCAGAATCTTCGCCTGAATCGTCACATCCAGCGCCGTTGTCGGTTCGTCGCAGATCAAAAGATCCGGATAACAGGAAATTGCAATCGCAATGACCACGCGCTGACGCATTCCGCCGGACAACTGGTGCGGATATTGTTTGTACCGCTTCTCGGGGTTGACGATGCCAACCTCGTCGAGCAGTTCAATTGCTCTTTTCTTCGCATCTTCCCTGGACAATTTCAGATGCATCATCATGCCTTCGATCAACTGATTGCCGATGGTCATGGTCGGATCGAGGCTTGTCATCGGGTCCTGAAAAATCATGGCGATCTTACGACCGTTGAGATTCTGTCTGATCCATCTGGTGTCCTTCTTCAGAATATCCGCTTCCTGCATCGAACCGTCGTCCTCTTTGTAACGGAAGATGATTTCACCCTGATTGATCCTGGCATTTCCCGCAAGAATCCCCATTGCGGTCTTCATCACAACCGATTTTCCCGAGCCGGATTCGCCCACAATGGCAACAGTCTCTCCGCGTTCCAGATCCACATTCACACCGCGAATCGCATGCACGGCACCGGCAGTGGTCGTAAACGTAATATCCAAATCTCTGATTTCAAGAATTTTGTCTGCCATATTGCCTCCTACATGTCTTCAATGCGCGGTGCAAGCGCTTCACGAAGTCCGTCACCCACGAAGTTGAATGCAAGCATCAGAAGCGCCAACACGATGATCGGCGGCAGGATCTGATAAGGAAGTGTGGTGACATTATTGAATCCGTCCTCAATCAGAGAACCGATAGAACACTGCGGCAGTACAATACCGACGCCGACAAAACTCAAGAACGCTTCTGTGAAAATCGCGGTCGGAATCGAGAACATCACCTGCGTAATCACGGGTCCGATCGTGTTGGGCAGAACATCCCTGAAAATAATGCGCATATTCTTCGCACCCAGCGTCATACTCGCCATGATATATTCCTGCCCCTTGATTTTCAGCATTTCCGCTCTGGAAATCTTGCTCATACCGATCCACTCCGTCAGGAGCAGAGCAACAATCACGAGCCACACGCCCTTTGGCATAAAGGTCGCAAGCACGCCGACAATGACAAGGCGCGGAATACTGTTGGAAATCTCCACAAAACGCTGCATGACGCCGTCGCAGACCTCGCCGAAATAACCGGAAATCAGACCGTAACTCATACCGATCAACATATCGATGATGATCGTGACAAAGGCGATCAGAAGTGAGATTCTGGCGCCGTACCAGACTCTCGTAAAGAGATCGCGTCCCAGAGAATCGGTACCGAAAACAAAGGTGCGATCAGCGAAAAGATCCGTGTAAGTCTCGCCGGTAAACAACTGATGCAATACCGGAATATGCGGCGACATACTCTTCGCCACAACGTCTTTGCCGTCTTTTGTGACAGATACGATCTCCTTATATCCGTAGCCGGAGATCAACGGTCCGATCAATGCAAGAATCAGGATCAAAAAGATAATGATGAGTCCGAGCATCGCCCGTTTGTTGCGGACGAAACGCAGCATCACGCCTTTCCAGAAGCCCTGAGAAGCATAGTTCTTATCGGTTTGAATATCCGCACTGACGTCCAGGACGAAATCTTCTTGTGTCAGCATCGTCTCCTTCATGATCAGGACTCCTTTCTGCCTGCCAGTCGGATTCTGGGATCCAGCAGACCATATACGATATCAAGCGCCACCATAATACCGATGTATAAGGCGGAATAAATAATACCCAGCGCAAGGACATAGTTGTAGTCGATGCCCTCGCCGGAGATCGCATCCACCATCAGTTTTCCGAGTCCGTTAATTCCGTAGATCTTCTCCACAACCAGCGCGCCGGTCAGAAGATCGACAATGAGCGGCGCAATGACGGTAACGATCGGAATGAGTGCATTTCTCAAAATGTGCCTGGTCACAAGTTTTGTTCCATACATCCCCTTCGACTCGGCAAGCAGCACATAATCGCTGTCCATGACTTCCACCATTTCATTCCTTGTAAACCTTGCCACGGTGGACATGGAGAATAAGGAAAGCGACAGCGCCGGAATCACGGATGACGAAAAGAACCGATTTGCGTCGAAATAAAACGGGAAAATCGTCACCTTATATGCCAGAAAATATTGCAGGAAAATCATGAATACGTAGGAAGGCACACAGACGCCAAGGATCGACAATACGGTACAAAAGGTATCCCAGAATCTGCCTCGATTCAACGCAGCGGCAATTCCCAGAATCAATCCGATCAAAACGCCGAACAGGATCGAGATTCCTCCGATCTTGAAAGAATTGGCGATACACTGCGGAAGCACCGTCGAAATCGGCGCGCCGTTATAAAGCGACGAACCTTTGCCGAAACTCCCTTTCGCAATCACATTTTTCAAATAATTGCCAAATTGAACTAAGATGGGGTCATCCAACCCCATCTCAGCTCTCTTTTTGGCTATTGCGTCGGCACTCATACGCTCTGACGGGAAAGGATTCCCCGGCATGATACGAACCAGCAGAAACAGCAGGAACGTGATAATAAAGAGCGTCACAACTGCCATCACGACTCTTTTCAATATGTATTTCTTCATAATAGTAATAGCCCGAATCTAAAAAGTTTTATTTGGTAATTGCAGCGTTCTTATATACTCTGTTCAATGCAACGGGATGGAACTCGACGCCCGTCACCGCCGTGTTGATCAGATTTGCATTTGCCTTGGTGTAAAGCGGTGCAATGACCGCTTCTTCCATAACGAGTCTTTCCGCCTCGTAAAGCGCATTCCAACGTGCATCGTAATCGGATACATACTGTCCTGTGGTGCAGTCCGCGATGATTCGATCATAATCCGCATTGCTCCAGAAACCGTAGTTGTTCGCATTGTTGGTCACCCACATTCCAAGGTAGGTCATCGGATCCGCATAGTCGGGACCCCATCTGGTAAGCGCAACATCATAATTGTCGTTCTGCATCTTCTCCAGACGCTCCGCCTTGGTCATCGGCGCCAGCGTAATGGTAACGCCTGTCAGCGTCGCCTCCACCTGCTCCTTGATCGCCTGTGCAACCTTGGTCACTTCATCGCCCTCGTTGTTACCGAAAATCATCGTGAATTCAAAGGTATCCGTACCGAGCTCGGACTTCGCCTGTGCAAGGTAATTCTGCGCTGCTTCTGCATTATAATTGCAGACATCCTTAAAACGATCCTGATCGCCGGAGAAATCATCGCCCGAAGTTGCGCTGGCTGCGAACTGCGGCGGAACACAGGTATAAGTTGCAAGAGAACCGTCCATGACATAGTTGTCCACCAGAGATTCTCTGTCAAGACAGTTGGACAGTGCCAGTCTTAAGTTCTGATTCGCAAGATAACCGTTCGCGTTGTTCTCCGTCTGGCTGAAACTCATGTACCACATATAACCTGCGCCTGTTACGTTCAGATTCTTGGACAGTTCCGCATCATCCTCGACGCTTGCCACCTGATCGCCGTTGACAACGGAAATATCCAACGTGCCGTTCTTGAAACCGGTCAAGGCATTATCGGAAGAACCGACAACCTGATAGTTGATTCCGTCCAGTTTCACTCTGTCTGCATCCCAGTAATCCTTATTCTTCACAAGACTTAAAGAAGCCGTGCCCGGCGTATAGTCGGACAGAAGAAACGCGCCGTTGGATAAGAAAGTCTTCGGGCTCGTGCCGTAAGTGCCGTCTTCCTGACTTTCAAAGAAGGCCTGATTGATCGGATAAAAGGTCGGGAAATACATTAAGGAAGGGAAAAAGGATACCGGAACCTCAAGCTGAACTTCCAGTGTCTTCTCATCCAGCGCCTTCACGCCCAGTGTATCCGGATCCGCCCCGTCGTAGAGGATTGCATCCGCGTTCTTTACAGCGCCCACGGAAGAATCGAACATGTAGTTGTACTCCACATTGGCTGTCATAGCCATTTTCCATGCATACTCGAAGTCTGCGGCGCTCACGGGAGTACCGTTCGACCACTTTGCATCGCGAAGATGGAAGGTATAAGTACATCCGTCCTCAGATACGTCCCAACTCTCTGCGAGTGCGGGAATTGCGGAACCTTCCGCATCCATCTGGGTCAGACCGTCGATACAGCCTGCGATCACTTCGAAAGAGTCGCCGTCTGTTGCAAGGTTCGTGTCCAGAGACATCACATTGGTTCCAAGCATTACATTGATGGTATTACCTGCATCCGCTTTGCTTCCGCATGCGGTAAGACCCAATGTCATTGCGACTGTAAGCACTACAGCCAAACATTTCGTCCACTTTTTCATAAATCATTTCCTCTCTTTATCATGACAATAATTTAACAAAGTATAGCGATAAACATGAAATATTGTAAATCGAAAAAGCGCAGAAGTCAAACCAAAATAACGAAATTCCGCGGATTTCATGGCATAATCGGAGATTTTTTCAGAAATACCGTGAAAATCATTGCAACCGCACACAACAGGAAACTGAAGACGGGATAGGCATAAGAAAAAAAGACGAGACCCTCATCACCGAATCGAAACAGAAGAAATACCGCGGCGACCGCTCCAATCAGTGCAGACAAAGAGAGCAGCATGCCGGAAAGGATCAAAGCGGGAAACCGTCTGCGCAGCGAAAGCACTTTGAACCGCATCCCGTCTGAAAGAACGCGTACGACATGAAAAACAATCCGGGCGACCAGGATCACGGAGCCCGAAAAGGGGAGCATGACGGAAGGCGCGACCGCCATTCGACCGGCAAGCGTCAGTCCGCCGCAGATAAGCAAGATACCCATCCCTGCGCAAAGAAGAATGAGACGAATGCGGAACCTCCGGTAGGCATGTTCTCCATCCGGAAATTCCATATATTCCCCCTCATAGACATATTCGGTTTGAATGTCGTCGAAGTGCTTCTTCCACTGCGTTCTCTTCATCCTGATTCATCCCGGTCTCCAACTTGATTTCCGACCCGGTCTCTGTCTTGATCTCCGGTCTGGTCTGAAAAGATAGCAGCGCTATCATTGCTTCCTTTCGCCAAACATTGACCGAATCAGAGCCCCGTCTCGTTCACCTGCTGCAGGAATTCCCGCACCGGCGCATACTGCTCGCCCATAATACCGAAATCCATCTCTTTATAACTCCAAACGGCATAGCCGATGCCATATCGATCAAACATGGTAAGAACATCGCGGTACCAGAGCATCGCCTGCTTCGCATCCGCACGGTCGATCACGCCGAATTCTCCGCAATAGAGGGGAACGCCGCGCTCCTTCACGGCACGAATCGCATCCCCGATCATCTCTTCATGGAACGGCAATCCCATCACGTCGGAAGCGGCGTTGGCACAAGACATTCCCTGCAGTCCGATCCGCGCGGATTCCCGCTTCAGATACTCCATATCCGCCAGATAATCGACGGACAGATCCTGTCGGATCGTCGGCACCCAATATGCCTTTTGATGTGTAAACACCAGGGGCTCATAATAGTGAAAGGTAAAAATCGTATTCTCATCCGCCGGTGCGTTCAGATATTTCAGTGTTCCCGCACTGTTCCACTCCACGCCGCCGTAAATGATCGTCGAGTGCGGCGCATCGGCGCGAATCACCTTTACAACACGATCGATCAGTTCGTTCCACGGCTTTGCATATTCGGGATTCACAACCTCATTCAGCAGTTCAAACGCCACCATATCATAGGCGGCTCCGTATCGCTTCGACAGTTTCTTCCATAACTTACAGAAACGGTCCCTCGCTTCCTCGCTGTCAAACAGCGTGTTGCTGCCCGCTTCCGCCGCCTTGGTATAAGTATAGCCCCAAGTCCTGTGAACATCCAGAACAAGTTTCAGTCCTTCTTCCCTGCAAGCTGCGATCGTATCGTCGATGAAGCGATAGTGCGCGGAAATCTCTTCCCCTTCTTCCGTCTCGATCACCTCATAATCCACCGGCAGCCGCACATGATCGAACTTCATTTCTGCGATCCTGCGGATATCCTCTCTTGTCAGAAACGATTCATAATGCGCCGTATCATAGGTACACTGGGACAAAAATCCGCCCAGATTCACCCCTCTTTTCAATTCCAGCATGGTTGCTCCTTTTCTAAATCTGTTCCCTCTAAACCGACTGTTCTTGTGCTTCTGTCTGAAAACCGCCGTTGATTGACTGCAACTGCGTGATGGATCCTGAAAATCAATGACATGAAAACACAAATCAAAATAAGCGCGGTTTAGAACGAACTCGATTTACTCCGTGATTTCTTCGAATCTGACATTTGTGATGTCAACCGTCTCGATGGAACCTCTGTGTCCGAGATTGAACTCGAGCCGACCGCGCGGATCCGTCTTGCTCGTCATTTCGAATTCATATTCATACGTCTCCCACTGATCCGAAATCTCAAGGATCGTATCGGGGAAATACCGAATCCAATCCACATAGGGCGCGGTGACCGCCACCACAATATCGCGTGTCTTAGACGCTTTCGCATCAAACGTGATCCTGTATTTGCTGTCTTTCTTGAGCGGAATATCCCAACTGACCAACTGCACGGAATAATCCACATCGCCTTCCGCTTCGCTTGTGATCTCGATCTTGCCATCCTTGATCACGGCAGCGCCAGATCCGTTCTGCGCCAACAGGAATTTCCAGTCAACGCCGTCGTCAAGGTCTTCACTCTCATCGGCAAAATCTCCGTTTCTGACATAGTTCCCGTCTTCCAGCGGCTCTCTCATTTCAATCACCGGTTTCTTCACGTCGGTCTTATAATGATCCTTCTGATAGACACGCACGTAATCGATCAGAAATTCCGCCTGACTGAAATCCGTAGTCTCATCGGGATTGCCCGGCCAGGTTCCGCCGACAGCGAGATTCAACTGCACGAAGAAATTCTGATTAAACGGTGCGGGATACGGCTTCTCGTCTTCCCCGTCCACCGCCGTGAACCAATCGTTGACTTCGAGTACCTTCACAAAATCGATCGTCCAGATCATCTTGCCGGGCGTCCACTCCACAGCATATTCGTGAAAATCATCCGAGAAAGAGCCTTCTTCCAAGGTCTTTACACCCTGCTGCTGCCCGTGCGGCTCTCCGTAATGAACCGTCGCATAGGCGGTCTTCGTATCGTTGCCCAAAACCTCCATGATATCGATCTCACCGCATTTGGGCCATTGTCCGTACTTCTCTTCCTCCGTCGGCATCATCCATGCAGCGGGCCATAAGCCCTGTCCCTTCGGCGCTTTGGCGCGGACAACCACCTTGCCGTACATGAAGTCCCGCTTGTTCTGGGTCTGCACCTTTCCCGAAGTGTAACTCTTTCTCCCGTTTTCTTCGGTTTCAATCGCCTTTAAATGCAAATATCCGTCTTGAACGAATACATTCTCCGGCGTATCCACATAAGCCTGCAATTCGTTGTTCGTCCAGCCGGGATCTCTCAATTCCACATTCCAGATCTCGCGGTTTAACTCCGTTCCGTCGAACTCATCCGACCAAAGCAAATCAAACCCGATCATCTCCGGCGTTTCCGTGACTGTAACAGGCTCCGCCGCTGCTTGCGCATTCTCAGCATCCGCCGCATCAGAAACAGGCTCCGACACTGTTTCCGGTTCCGTTTTCACTGCGGCTGTCTGATCGCAGCCGCCCAGACAGCCAATCAGCATGGTTACCGCACACAATGCTGCAATCCGTTTCCTTCCGTTTCTCATTTGTAGCCCTCCCTTGGTTTGTACCGCAAACATTTCTGTCCTTCCGATGCGATCCCTCCCCTGAATTCACCGTTTTCTAATGAAAGGATACGCTGCGCATCGTTATGAATCGTCTATGTGAACAGATTAGAGCAAATGATTTTCACAGTATATCAGTTTCATTGTTTTTCTATCAATTTCATGCTATGATTCGAATGCGATGATTGCTGAATGATGTATCTAAATGACAGGACAAGAAAGGGGCGTGTGAACCGGATGGATCGGGAATGGCTCTACAGCGAATACGTCAACAGAGAGAATCTTCTGCTCCATGCGCCTTACGCGCCGGAGATGGAGTTCTATCATGCCGTGCAGAACGGCGATCTGGAGACGGTCTCCGAATATCTCACGCAGGATTTCACCTCTATCGGCGGGCTGGGCGAACTTTCCGCCGATCCGCTTACGAATTTCAAATATCATTTTGTGGTTACCGCCGCCCTCATCGCACGCAGCTGTATCCACTGCGGACTGCCGCACGAGCAGGCATATTCCCTGTCCGATCACTATATCCGAAAGGCGGATCGCGCGCGCAAACTGTCGGAGATCGACAAACTGCACCGCGAGATGATCACCGCCTATACGACGCTCATGAAGAAAATGCGGGCGGATACGCACTATTCCCGTCCGATCCTCAAGTGCGTCAACTATATCTACTCTCATTTACATGTAAGAATCACGCTCCGGATGCTTGCAGAAGAAGCGGGACTGTCGGAGAGTTATTTGTCGAAACTGTTCCGGCGGGAAACCGGAATGAGCATTACCGAATACATTTCCGGACAAAAACTGGAAACCGCCGCCAATATGCTCCGATTCTCCGATTATACGCCCGGCGAGATCGCATCCATCCTCGGCTATTCCTCGCAAAGTTATTTCACGGAGCGTTTCCGCCGCTGTTACGGCGTCTCACCCGCCCGCTACCGCGCCGTAAGCGTAAAATAAAGACAGAATAAGGGGCATCGGCTTCGCATATAAAAACGGGCGTTTCGCATGTTTGTACACAAAAAGAATGACAGACGCGGCAACATAGTATATGATAGGAAGCGATAACGAAAGGATGCGCACTTTAGAAGGAGGAATCCATGAAAAAAGATACCGGTTTCATCGCTGAATTCAAGAAATTTATCCTGCGGGGCAATGTGTTGGATATGGCAGTCGGCGTCATCGTCGGGGGTGCGTTTACAGCAATTGTAACCTCCTTGAATGAAGATATTCTCACGCCTCTGCTCGGCATCTTCGGCGGCACTGATTTTTCCAATCTCGCTGTAACACTCGGCTCCGGAGAAACGGCACCGGTGCTGACTTACGGCAAATTCATCACCGCGATCATCAACTTCCTGATAACCGCGCTTGTAATTTTTCTGATCATCAAAGGAATCAACCGCTTAAACGAGCGTTTCCGGAAGCCGGAGGAAGCAGCCGCTTTGACCACCAAAACCTGTCCGTACTGCAAATCAGAGATTGCTCTTGACGCCACAAGGTGTCCGCATTGTACTTCCGAGCAGCCTGTTGATTGAGTCTGGATGCGATTTCCCTTTCTGCATGCTGCAATCAGGCACCGGCAAGGATTGTCATGAGAATTCGAAACGAGTCTGAAGATGGTCTGATGCATAAAAAAAAACAAGAAATAAAGGATTACATAACATGAAAGAATTGGAAGCAATCGAACTACAGGACTGCCCCATCTGCGGGGGAGTCGGTCTTCTGGAAATCACGGACGGAACTTTCTACAATGTCTCCTGTCTGGACTGCGGCAATGCCACCGTTCCGATCGAATTCAGAGGGGAAGCGGATCGCGCAGAAGCCGCGCAAAAAGCCGCAGAACTTTGGAACTTCGGAAAAGCCGTATTCACGGGACGCGGCGACTGAATCATTCGCCCTTTTCGCCATTTTACAGAAAACCGCAAATTCGATCATTGAAACAAACGATTTCCATGGTCTATGCAGAAACTATAGGGTTTACATAATTATCCCTGCAATCCGTCACTCTGACGGATCATGTCTTCCACCACGATATCATAGATTTCGCCGATGGAGTTGCAGTATTCAAGCAGTTTCCACGGTTCATTCGTGTGAAAATGGATTTTGACCAGATCTTCGTCTCCGGCGGCAATCAGGCTGTTGCCCTCAAAATGTTCCGTAATGTAATCTGAAATCGCATCCTCATCCAGATCCCGATCTCTCCGATCGATCAGCAGTTGCGTGTCGTAGCGGTACGCGAACTGATCCTCTTCCGCATCAATTGATTGTATTCCCATTTTGTTTTTCTCCCAATTCTTTGAAATAATGTTTTGCCATCAGCACTGCCGGCAGAAGCGATAATACAAAGGCAAGCGGCTGCGCCTCTTCCACTCCGTTCATTCCGCGATACAGCGGCAGGAGCACGAGTGCGGGAATGAGCAGCAGACCTCCGCGCAGAGACGAGAGGAAAGACGCCTGTCCCTTTTTACCGCTTCCCTGCATCAGCATCTCCGTCATCATGGTCGGCGGCAGGAAGAGCTGCGTCACAGAAAAGATACGGAGCGCACGCGTGCCGAGTGCAATGACGTTGATATCATCACGAAACAGTTTAACAAGATTTCCCGACAGAAGCAACACCGGAACGGTAAGCGCTGCCAGCAATACTTCCGACAGGAACACCGCAAAGCCGAACGCGCGCCGCACACGGTCATATTTTCCCGCGCCGAAATTAAACGCGCAAACAGGCTGAAACCCCTGACCGATACCAAGCGCTACGGCAAACATGAAGAAGCCGATCCGACCGACAATGCTCATCGCGGCAACCCCCGCATCTGATGCATATTTGGCAGCCTGCATATTGGTCAGGATCGTACAGACCGCATGCAAGCCCTGCCGCAGCAGCGCAGGAACGCCTGTTGTCAGGATATCCGAAAACAGATGATTGGCAAAACTGATATTGAAAACGGACAATCCGGTCTGTGTTTTGCCCGACAGAAACATCGCAAGCAAAATACAGAAACTGATCGTCTGTGAAATTGCCGTCGCAAGTCCCGCGCCCGCGATTCCCATACGAAATACAAAAATAAACAGCGCGTCTCCGCCGATATTCAGAACGCCGCCGGTCAAAAGACCGATCATGCCGAGCGCAGCCTTTCCCTCATAGCGGAGCAGATTGTTGAGCGTGAAACTGGACACCACCAACGGCGCGGCTGCCAGAATATAGTAAAGATAGGTTTTGGCAAAGGGGGCGATCGTCTCCGTACTGCCAAGCAGGCGGATCAGGGAATCCAGTCGCAGAAAACAGAAGATCGTCAGCACCGCACCGAAAACAAGCGATCCGAAAAACGCGGTGGACGCCGTTTGGCTCGCCAGACGAAGATTCTTCTCGCCGAGCCTTCTCGACATCAGATTGCCGCCGCCCTGTCCGAACAGAAAGCCGATTGCCTGCAGGATTGACATGAAACCGAAGACTACGCCGATTGCGCCGCTGGCTGAATTGCCCAGCGTCCCGACGAACGCGGTATCCGCCAGATTATAAATTGTCGTTGCAAGCATACTCAGAATCGTCGGCGCCGACAGCGTAAGAATCAGTTGCGGCACCGGCGTTTGGGTCATTTTCTCATATTGTGTCTGCTTCATGATATAGAATGAACCTCATTCCTACGCCGATTCCCGTTTGGTTTTCCTCCGACTGCGAAGATAGAGATAAGCAATCAGCATCCAGACCGCGATTGCCAGATGATTCGCCGCCAGTCTGAGACCGTTTCCAAACTGCGTCTGTTTGAAAATCAAGGCAAGGAGCCGCGCCATCGGCACGGGAAGAATCAAATAGAAAAGCAGATACCATTTGGGAAACTGCGTTTTGCCGGTCAGAAGAGCAATAAAATACAGGACAAACGGAAGCGCGATCAGGATAACGCATACAATGATCACCAAACGAAACGGCGCAATCGCTCTGTTGACCAGTTCATAAGCATCCGACAAACCGGCGTCAAATAAGACTTTATACATCATACGCGATCCGCAGAAGAGAAAATGGAGGAAAATCCAAGAGACGGAACCGGCGATCATCGTCCTTCTCGTAAAATGCGCCAGTCCGCGATCGGTAATGCCGCCCGCCAGTTCATAAAGTCCGAACACCAGAAAAATCGTGCCGAAAATTGCCAACAGCATAGAAAGCGCCAATCTCCGGTTGGAAAGCATATAACTGGCACGGTTCAGAAGCAGTCCCGTATCCGTTGCGCTTGTTTCTACCGCGCCTACCAGAAAGTCTCCGATTGCCAGCAGAACCGCTCCGATCAACCCGAGCATGATCTGTCTTAAATTATTCTTTCTCTTCATACCGCTTCTCCCAACCTTCATTCGAATTGATGAACAAAGTTTATTGTAGCATAGATTCGAGTGAATGTCAGTCACACCGCAGATCCCCTCTGACCCATGAAAAAAGAAGAAGGCGGCACAACCGGCGTTCCTTCTTCTCTATCTGTTCCCTTCTGTCTATCCAATGATCCGGCA
>CAZNCH010000052.1:0-9712 GCA_964571555.1 uncultured Lachnospiraceae bacterium
ACCGGAACCAAGATGCTGACCATCTTCTCACTCATCTCTCATTTCCTTTTCAATCGGCGTGATATTCCCTGCTGCCACGCCTTCCGTGCTCTCCGGAGTAAACAGGATCTTCACCGTCTGGATGATCAGTTTCAGATCCAGCCAGACAGAGAAATTCTCAATATAGTACAGATCCAGTTTCAGTTTATCATGCGGTCTGGTGTTGTATTTGCCATAGATCTGCGCATAACCCGTAAGCCCCGCCTTCACCTTGGTTCGATAGGCGAATTCCGGCATTGTCTCCATATAACTATGAATGATTTCCGGTCGCTCCGGTCGCGGTCCTACGAAGGACATGGCGCCTGAAAGCACATTGAACAACTGCGGGAGTTCATCGAGGCGGATCTTTCGGATCACACGCCCTACCGGTGTAATCCTTGCGTCGTCCTTGCTGGCGAGTCTCGCCCTGCCGTCCTTCTCCGCATCCACAATCATCGAGCGGAATTTATAAATATAGAATTCCCTGTTATCCCTCGTGCATCTGATCTGCTTGTAAAGCACGGGACCGCCGTCATAGCATTTGACCGCAAGCGCCGTCAGCAGCATGAACGGAGACGTCGCCACAATCAGAATCAGAGAAAAAATCAGATCAAACAGGCGTTTCAAGAACAACTGCTCCGCTTCCATCGGCGAACTCTTCGTCAGAAGCAGCGGCGTATCGAAAAAATGCAACGGCTGCGAACCCCTTAAGATCAGATCCATCATTTTGGGAACCACATAGATTTCCACGGATTTCTCATAGCAGTATTTGAAAATATCATTCCGCTTCTGCGTCGGCACGTCCCAGAACATCACCGTATTATGTCTGTCGATGGCAGCGCGGATTTCCTTCATCTCCCGCTGCGCGTTGATATCTTCATTGATGGTGAACTGATGTCTCTTGGTCTTCACCTTGTTGACAAACAGTTCCCTGTTGGAGCCGTCGTAGATAAGGAGCACATCCAACGGCGGGAACAGTTTTCTGAAACCGTAGGTTGCCGCTAGAATCCAAATGCCGATCAGAATGCCCTGTGCCAGCGTTCCCAGCACCAGCGGCCAGATCGACGGAAAACGATAGGCGAGCAGACAGATCACCGCATAGAACACGATATTGGTGAGTCCCGTTGCGAAAGACTGGGAAAACATCAGTTCAATCATACGGAAGGAACCGATTTTCAACCCGCCGTACATGGCGGATACCGCGAACAGCATTGCCATATAGACCGCCGTGATAAACACGTGCCCCCAGAAGTAATACGCCTTGGGCAGTTCGGTATTATAGTATTTCACCCAAACAAAGGCCATGATGGCGGTTTCAATCGCAACGATCAGCAACGCCATCAGGAAACTGTAGACTCTTTTGTGCATCTGAACCTGATTCAAGTTATCATTCCTTCCCGGTCAGTTTGATCGCCCACGCAAACGGATAGCCTGTAAGCACCAAAAACGGAGATATCCTGCTCCCCCGAAACAAAGGTTTCCGACATCTCTTTGCGTAGAAAATATAGAACCCCAGATATTTATATTTCCGAAACGAAAACGGTGTGATCCTCGCTCGCTGCTCGTAATACAGATACCAGGCCTGCGGGTTGTTCCGTTTCAGAGAACGCACCGAATCCGTATATCCTTCCGCCACCAGTTCGCATACGGTAAGGATCCTCGGCAATAGAAAAAGGGTATATTCCTGATCTATTTTATCATAAATATAGTCCTCGGGCACATATTTTTCACCCGGAATCTCCGGAAACGGATATTTTCTCAAGACCGCTGTTTTAAATACCAGAGTCGTCTCTCCCAGGAAGCCTTTCCGGTAGAGTCCATAGAGCGTAGTATAGTCGCCTGCCGGAAAATCATTGCCATACAGCGTTTCGGTTGCGCTTTTTCCTTTGTGTGCAACGATTCCCGCCACGTCTTCCCGTTCCAGTTTCGAAGCTGCCGCCAGGATCTCCTCGACTGCCGTTTCCACCAGATAATCGTCGGAATCAAGACAGAGAAACAGTTCCGTATCGCAAAGAGCGACGCCGCGGTTATGCGCCCGCATTTTCCCGCCGTTTTCGCAGTAATCATAGCGGATGCGGAGCCGGTTCTCCATAAGATAGGAATCAATCAGCGATTTCGTATCATCCGCGGAGCCGTCGTCCACAATGAGCCAGGTGAAGTCCCTGACCGTCTGGGCGCACAGACTCTCATAGACACGTTTCAACAGTTCTCTTCTGTTATAAGTCGGTGTAAATACCGTCAATTTCATGGGACTTTCCTTTTCTAATATACCGGAGTATAATCCACCAGTTCGAAAACGTAAGGTTCTGACAGCGTATAACGGTAGATCCCGTGGTGTTTTGTTTCCGCAACCTGTACCAGACCCGCACGCTGCAAATATTCCCTGATTGCCGCGCCCTTTTGAACGACGACATATTCTGTATGCGTTTCTTCCAGCGCCGCCTTGAAGCGTGCGACGTCCACCTTGGAAAGTTGTTTTCGCGCAAGCGCCGCCAGAAGCTGATATTCCGGATGATCTTCCTGCGCCAGCATCGCGTCCGTATAATCGGAAGACAGCGCATAGAGATAGTCCTCTCGATTTACGGTCAACAGCATTTTCGGGTCGTACTGGCGCATCTGCATATTGTATTCATATTCCAGAAAGACCTTCGGATAAACGGCAGCCGTATCCGCATGGATCAGGTCTGACACCTCCATCATTTCACCCGGCATTTTGTAGACGTTCTCCGCTTTCTGATAGCCGTTCCGATAGAGGAAATTGCCCGAAAGGAGATAAATCAGAATGAGAAAGGCACTCATCAGAACTCTGCTTTTGGTATCCTTGAATATCAGGATCAACTTGACCGTTACAAAGGGCACGAGAACGATCACCGGTGCGATCCAGAAGAATCTGTAGTATTCATTGTTCACGTCAAAGAACCGCATGAGCAGCAGCGGGAACAGGGGGTTGTAGACCGTGACGAGCAGCAGTGCCGCCGCCGGAAGGAAGATTCGTTTCTCAATCCTGCTGCCTTTGATGCACACGAAAACAAGCGCCAACAGGTAGAGTACGAAGAAGGCGCAGTTGTCCGCATATTGATTGAGGCAGGCGCGCAGATAGCCGATGCCCTGCGTCGCAACGTTTAAAGTGGTCATTTTCGCTCCGTTCCGAAAGATTTCGTTACACAGATTTCTTCGCGCAAGGGTCAGCGCCGACCCTCACCACACCGGATAGGTGTAGAATACGAAGTACCCTTTCACATACAGTACAAACGCCAGCGCAAGCGTTACGCCCGGCACCATGCAGGCAAACAGCGGAACCAGCCGCCCGAAGCGCCGACTGATCAGAATTTCCGGCAGATACAGCACCGCCAATTCTGCAGGTATCAGCATATTCGCAGAGGATGAGACGGACGTTGATCCGAAGCAGGTAAGAAACAGCAGGAGCCAATAGCGCTTCGGCTGCTCCTCCCGTACTAGCAGGATGAACAGATAGAGCACCGAAAGAATCGACAGGTTCCCGACGATCGCTTTTCCTTCATAGGTTCTCGTAAACAGAAACAGGGAAGAGGTATAGATCGTCACAAACATCAGATTCAGCAGGAACATGAAGCCAAGCATCCACACAGGCGCGTCTTCACGATCCGCAAACAGCAGTTTCGCAATCAAATAATAGACCAGATTGGTGAGCAGAATCACCACCGCCGCCATGATCGACTTCGTCTGCACAAGCGGCGAGATTCCGGTCAGTTGGCAGACAACAGCGTCACTGACCTGATAAGTGGCGAAGAAATATCTCATTTCGAAATGATCCTGCCACGCGCCCGTAAACGGATCGTAGACATTGATCATATTGGTTTCCACATTGGTTGCAACCGACGCCACATAGTAAGATGCATCAAGCGTAAAATGATAAGAAGTCGTTACGATGAGAATTTGTGCGCCGACAATCAGAACAAGCAGAAGCGTCACTACCGGATGCTTCCCGATTCGCGCAAGCAGGTCCTTTGCGGCCGCAAGCCACACCCTGCGGCAGAAGATCAGCGCGAGCAGTACGATCACGGCAACGATCGGAATCCAGATCGACGTCAGCAGCGACAGGGGGCGATAGTACTTCATCACGGGAATGCAGACGCAGAAAAACAGCCCGTAATAACCGAAGAATCCGGTCAGAAGCGCCAGTCCCGGGCGAAATTTTCCATCCTTTTGCAGCGTAAGCAGCGATCCGAAGGACAGGTAAATGATGAAATTGACAATCACTCCCGCAAGAATAATCCAAATCTGCATCATTCCACCTCGTCGATTCCCGTGATGTGGTAGACTCGGTCAACAGCGATGCCATGCACCTTACAGTATTCATACGCACCGTTGTCGTTATCCTGCCGGAGATACCACGAATCCACATGATCGGAATACTCTGTGATCAGCGCAAAGAGCGCCTCTCCATCCCTCTCTTCTCCGCCGAAAATCACAGTCACGCCATCCTCTGCACCAACCAGAAGATAGCCCTTCAACGCATCACCGGTCGCACCTCTGAACTCGATGAAGTCTCCCTTTCCGTCAACCGCAGTCTGCAAACTGGCGGTGGCGTCATGCAGGCTGTTGATTTTGCGGTTCAGCACCAAAATTGCGCCGATGGCAAGTATTACAAACAGAACAAAGGCAATGCTTAGATTCCTCACATTGATGATTTTCCTGTTCATTTCTTCTTCATCCTCCTCGCTCTCGCAGGTGATTTCGCATCTCTCTGGATTCTTTTCGATCCGCAGGATTGCCGCAAGCAGAAGTCCCGGAAGCAGCAGGTGTACCAGGAGCGCCGTACCGGAGAACCAACTTAACAGCAATGTCGCCGGAAGGAAGCGTTCCGACTGATATCCGTAAATCTGCATAAGACAGATCAGAAACAGCGCAAACGGCGCAGTTTCTTTCGATAAGGCGCGCACCAGTAAAAAATAGATCAGATAGCACGCCGGTATGATCAATAGCGGAAGAATGTGCAAGACAAGCAGGGTAACGGAACAGCCCGTGACCCTGCAAATCAGCCCCCAGAGACCCGATATGGGTGCTGCGGGCGAAATCGCCCCCGTCTCCCGCACACGATTGATTTCAGCCAGTTGCATGAGCGCCGCACTGCTTCCCTTCGTAAAAAAGGCGGCAATGACGGTCTGCGCCGCGATCAGAAGCAAATCGATCAGATACAGTATTCGGGACAGTTTCTTATTCACGCGCACCTCCCGAATACTTATAAATCAAATAATGTCCGTTCTCGTAAAACAGCATAACGCTGTCTTCTGCAGGCTCGCGAAGCGGCCACATCTTCTCATTGTCCAGTACGAAATACAGATTCCCCTTCGTTCTTGCGTATTTTCCGCAGGTTCTGAGTGCAAGCGAGAAGTCGGGTCGTTCCGATGCGAAGGTATCGGCAAGTTCCGATTGCCGCGAAGGATCATATAACGGCGTCAGCCGCGTACTGTAAGCGGCAGCAAACGGCATCATCTCATTCGACGCCAAAATACCGGGATGCTCATCGTCCGCTAAGATCGCATCAAAAAGCGCAGCATAATCCCGCTCCCTGTCACGGCACTCCGCCGCGGAAGCCAGATAAGTCGAAGACCAGATGAGACCGCCGGACAGCGTAAGCGCAACCACCAAAAAGATGCAGGCAAGCAGCGCATACCCCTTTTTTTTCTTCGGCGTTTCTCCCTCGTCATGATTTCCGCAGGAGAATGCATGTATGACAAGAGAAGAAAGCGCATGGGCAATTCCTGTCCACGCAGACAACACAAACAGGAGCGGATGGATTCTGCTCCTGCCCGATTTCCATATCAAGGACAAAACAATCAGCGCCGCAAGGAAAATCACGGCCAACTTTCCCTGTCCGCTGATCAGAGTGAAGCGGTCGAAAAGTTGAAGTATCAGTTCTTTCATACGATCTCAATTATATCACAGTTCCCCACTTGTGTCTGTATTCAAGTGCGCTCATCTGTTCCGATCTGCGGAAAATCTTGGTGAAATAACTGGTATCGCCGATTCCGCAGGCTTCCGCAATTTCTTCGATCGGCCTATCGCTGTATCTGAGCAGTTCCTTTGCTTTGCCGATCCGAAGATTCAGGAGATATGCGCCGATTGTAATGCCGAAAGTTTTCTTGAATTCACGGGAAAGGTGATATCTGCTGACGAAAAAGGCTTGTTCCAGATCCTGCAGCAGAATCTTTTCCGTGAAATGCGCATCCAGATAGGTACGGATCTGCGGCAGCTTCCTTTGCAGGGAATTCTCTTCTTCCGCTTGTTCCGTGCCGCACTCAAGACAACTCTGCGTGATGATATCCGTGATGTACTTGTTGGACAGCAATTCCGCCGTTTCCGACCGTTTTCCGTGAAGACGCACGATCTCTTCGATCGGATGCTTGAAATGGAACACGGAACTGCAGCGGAACACTCCCTTGGGGTTGCTCCGCAGGAATTCCGTGTACAGCGCTTCCGCGCTCTCTCCGTGGAAATGTACCCACATCAGTTCCCACGGTCGCCTGCTGCTGCTCTCATGCGAATATCTCTTCTTACAGTCAATGTAGGCGCAACTGCCGAACGACATCGGGAATGTTTCCCCCTGGTAGGTTACCCTTCCCTCCCCGGACAGCACGAGCAGGAACAGAAAAGAATTCAGATTCTGTCGCTGCGAGACATGTGGAGTGATGCTTTTTAAAATCCCCGCTTCCTGCACATAGAGATAGTTTTTCAGCGCAAATCTCGTCGGTGTTGCAATGATGCGCTCCGAGCGCGTATGCGCAACCGCATCCATTTTTTCGATTCTGTATGTACTCATTTCTGCTCCGAATCCAGTAGCAAGATAATACTATTTTTTAGCAATTTAACATCTGGATAGCACTATTATAAAGGAGTATAATCCTATTTGACAATTATAAAAATTACCAAAAGGAGTAAATATCACATGAGACACGTTGCACTGATTACCGGAATCACCGGTCAGGACGGCTCCTATCTTGCGGAGCTCCTGTTAGAAAAAGGCTATGAAGTACACGGTATCATCCGTCGGCACAGCACCATCAGCACGGATCGGATCGACCATCTCTATTATGATCGTGAGGTACGCGACAAAACCATGTTCCTGCACCACGGCGATCTGACCGACTCCAGCAATTTAAACCGGCTGATTGAGCAGATTCAGCCGACGGAGATCTACAACCTGGCAGCGCAGTCCCATGTTGCGGTTTCTTTCGAGGTACCGGAATACACGGCGGAGACGACCGGAATCGGTACATTGCGCCTGCTTGACGCGATCAAAAAAAGCGGTGTGAAATGCCGTTTCTATCAGGCTTCCACTTCCGAACTGTTCGGCGGACTTCCCGAAACCGCACCGCAGAGCGAGAAAACGCCTTTCTATCCGAAGAGTCCCTACGGCGCGGCGAAGCTCTATGCCTACTGGATCACCGTCAACTATAGAGAAGCTTATGATCTGTTCGCCTGCAACGGGATCCTCTTCAACCACGAATCTCCGCGACGGGGCGAGACCTTTGTCACCAGAAAAATCACCCGCGCCGTTGCTTCCATCATGGCGGATGAGCGCGAGAAACTGTCTCTCGGAAACTTGAACGCCAAGCGTGACTGGGGCTTTGCCGGAGACTATGTCGAGGGCATGTGGCGGATGCTGCAGCAGGACAAGCCCGGGGATTACGTACTGGCAACCAACGAGACGCACACTGTGCGTGAATTCGTGGAATGCGCGTTTCGTGAGGTCGGAATCCAAATCGAATGGAAGGGAACCGGCGTCAGCGAGAAAGGCTACGATAGCGCAACCGGTCGGCTCCTTGTTGACGTCAATCCGAGATACTTCCGCCCCGCAGAGGTGGAATTCCTCTGGGGCGACTGCTCCAAGGCGGAAAAGGAACTCGGCTGGAAACGGAAAGTGGATTTCCAGGGACTTGTTTCCATGATGGTCGACGCCGACATGAAGCAGATCGTCGGCATGGGTTCCGAGGAATTCCGGAATCGGAAAGGATGAGTTTCATGGACAGAAATGACAGCATCTACGTTGCCGGTCACAGCGGCTTGGTCGGCAGCGCAATTGTAAGAAATTTAAAAGCCAAAGGCTATACGAATATCATCGGGCGGACGCATCGCGAACTTGATCTGACAGACCAGGCGGCGGTTCGGAGTTTCTTTGAAACCGAGCATCCCGATTACGTTGTTCTGGCAGCCGCCAAAGTCGGAGGGATCCATGCCAACCGGACCATGCCCGCGGATTTTGCTTACATCAATATGCAGATTCAGTGCAACGTGATCAAATGCGCGCATGATTTTCATGTCAGGAAACTCTTATTCCTGGGGAGCACCTGCATCTATCCGCGTATGGCGCCCCAACCGATCCCTGAAGACGCGCTGCTCACAGGATCTTTGGAAACCACGAACGAAGCCTATGCAATCGCCAAAATCTCCGGTCTTGAGATGTGCAAGTTTTTCAAGCAGCAGTACGGCGACGATTTCATCAGTTGTATGCCCACCAATCTCTACGGGCCGCACGATAACTACGATCTGAAGAATTCTCATGTTCTTCCTGCAATGATCCGGAAGTTTCATGAGGCAAAGGTCGGCAATGCGCCCTACGTGGAATTGTGGGGAACGGGCACACCGCTGAGAGAGTTTCTGTACGTCGACGATATGGCGGATGCGTGCGTGTTCCTGCTTGAAAATTACAGCGGATTGAGCCATGTCAATATCGGTACCGGCGTCGAAGTTTCCATTCGGGAACTTGCTGAAACCGTCGGGAAAACTGTCGGCTACACGGGAGAGATTCGTTGGAACACGGACATGCCTGACGGCACGCCGCGGAAGTTGACGGATGTCACGCTGCTTCATTCGCTTGGCTGGAAACACGGAATTGATCTTGAAGAGGGGGTCAGATTGGCGTATGACTGGTTCGTTTCCAATATCGATATCGCCAAGCTTTGATTTGTTTTTTTCGCAATCACGTGCTATACTCCTAGGGGCATGGTTTCCATGCCCCTTACTCTTTCAGCAAAGGCTGTCCGCATCCGGGACAATAGTAAACGGAAATGAATTACCTGACTGATTTCATCCAAAATAAAATCTTGATGACTGCGCTGATATCCTGGGGTGTCGCGCAGTTGAGCAAAACGATTGTTGACCTCCTGATGTCCAAACAGTTTCATTTTGAGCGTCTGTTCGGAGACGGCGGGATGCCCAGTTGCCATTCCGCGATGGTCTGCGCTCTGGCTGCCATCTCTGCGCTGACCCACGGTTTTCAGTCTTTTGAATTCGCTATTTCCGCTGTCTTCGCCCTTGTCGTGATGCATGACGCCAGCGGCGTACGCCGTGAAACCGGCAACCAGGCGGTTCTGCTGAACGAAATGATTGCAGTTTTTCAGTCGCTTGAAACGCCGCAGCAGAGGATGAAGTTTTCACAGGAGAAGACGAAGGAGCTCATCGGACATACGCCGTTTCAGGTTTATATCGGCGGGATTCTAGGGGTTGCAGTGGCGTGTTTCATGCACTATGTGGTGTATCTGTAGGCGGCGATTGCGGCTAAGTCCTTGATGATTTCAGCCGATGATCTTTGCCCTGTTATCTATAAGGGATTTTAGATTTTCTTTGATCGAAATTCTTCGATCGATATTCTTCAATCAATATTCTTTGGTTGAGAAAGGGTGTGTATAAGATTACGGAGATAATGGGTTAC
>CAZNCH010000052.1:9812-13083 GCA_964571555.1 uncultured Lachnospiraceae bacterium
ACACCTTTTCATGAACGATAAGAGGTTTGGGGGATATGTCTTAGGTTATTTATTTTGTTTTTAGTTGTTGTTTTTCATTGATGTACAGTTCTTTCTCTCAGATTCCGGCTGTGATTAGCGGATCATTCGGATCGCGCCCGCTTCGGGACGACGGCGGCAAATCCATTGCAGGAGAAGGAGCAGCGCATAGAAATACGCCATAATGTAGACAGGGAAATAGTATTTGAAATAGGATGCCGGAGCGAGCATAAAGACGATGAACCAATGCGTAAGTATGCCCGCTGTCAGGAAAAAGGTAAAGAAACGTTTGCGAAACAGGGCATAGAGACAAATGGCGAAGAGAAGGGCAAGCGGAAGAAAGAGCTGGTACATGACGGTTTTGATGAGACTCACGCCGAAACCAACCGCTCCGTTTCCGGTTTCGATGCGATAGGGAAGCGCAGCATAACAGAACGCGCCGACCCTTGTTTTCAGCAAAACATCGGGATTCTTTCGAAAGATTCGTTTCAGTGCATTCGCATAATTGAAGAAATCGGTCACCGTGGCATTTTCACGCACACCGACATAATCCGCTTGATATAGTATCAGCACATCCTCGTAATTGATATCCCCGTAATACGCATTGATTGCATCGATCTTTTCAAGAGAGAGATATCGGTCGACAACGGCAAGGTCGTCCGCATTTTTCTCGCGGTCAAGCCCGTTGCGGAACATATTGGTGATCGTATAGGCATAGAAGGGTTTCATGCGATCGTCCGCCGCTGCCCCCATTTCTTTGGCGACGACTCCGTTTTGCGGGACAGAGATGACGTATTGCAGCGCCACGGTCGACACAATAAGCAGCAGAAACGGCTTCATTTTTCGAAGCGGCACATAGGTAAAAAGCATGAGAACGGGTACCAGAACGGCAAGATAGATTCCCTCTGTCCGCCACTGCGTGAGGATCGCGCCAAGGAAAAGCAGACCAAACGCCTTGCCGGCAGGCAGGGGCGCCTCCTCTATGCCGTCAAAGATCAGCGTACTCATCAAAAGCAAATACAATAAAAAATAAATCGGCAGGCGATGTGCGCTGGTCGTATAGGCAATCACGGGATAGAGCAGGAACAGCGCGTAACCGAAATAGCCATAGGGCTTCCCGAACACCTTCTTCATGCGATATACGAGCGAGCCCACCACCAGAAATTCAAGGAAGAGCTTTACAAGAATCGGCGCCTGCGCAAGCGGAATTAACATATAGGAAACAATATAATAATATACCGTCAGATAGTAGAACCAGGTGTCGTGCTTTAAGTTGAGCGCATTTTCGGCAATCAATATCTCGTCGTTGGAGAGAAAGCCCTGCGGCAGTTTGATCCACGCTACCGCTGCGATCACAGGCAGATACGGCAGCGCCGTCAGCACAACCTGCGTCAGCACGGATCGCTTGCTCTCTTCTGTCTTACCGCTGCGGTAACGGATCTGATTCACCAGATCTCTGCCCAGCAGAAACAGCCCATAGTAGAAGAAACTTAAGACCGTAAATACCAATATTTTGCAAATACAGTAATCGATCGGATTCACAGACGGTTCTGCGGTGAAAATCGCCCCGTCCGTTCGAAAGGTAATCAAGGTATGGATCAGCGCAATGGCAATGCAGATCAGTTTCGAATGATGTGTGTGCCAAAAGTTCTTCATGGATTTCACCTCAGCAATTTCCTCTGAATTGATTGCATTCAAAAATCGTTTTCAGTATACTATAATTTAATACGGAAAGGAAGTTGGCATCATGACAAAGAAACTGATCATTACAGGCTGCAACGGTCAGCTCGGACGTGCGATCAACCGATTATACGCTGCGAATTCCGAATTCGAACTCATCAATACGGATTTCGGAATCGACGGGATTACGAACCTTGATATTACGGATTTGGACGGAGTATTAACGCTTACACGCGAAGTGCAGCCCTATGCGATCATCAACTGCGCCGCCCACACTAACGTGGACGGATGCGAAGTGCAAAAGGATCTCGCCTATCGGATCAACGCGATCGGTCCCAGAAATTTGAGCATTGCAGCAACGGAAACCGGAGCGAAGCTCATGCATATTTCGACGGACTATGTTTTCCCCGGAACCTCTCCGGAACCGCTGACCGAATTCGATCCGGTCGCACCGAAGGCAATGTACGGCATCACTAAACTTGCCGGTGAGAATTTCGTCAAGCAGTTTGCAAGAAACTATTTCATCGTTCGAACGGCATGGCTCTATGGTGACGGCAGGAATTTCGTCAGAACCATGCTCCGCTTGAGTGAAAGCCATGATCGGATTACCGTTGTCAATGACCAGATCGGTTCTCCGACAAGCGCATCGGAACTGGCGAAGGCGATTGCCCATCTCCTTCCGACCGAGAATTACGGTCTCTTTCACGGCACCTGTGAGGGACAGTGCAGTTGGGTGGATTTCACAAAGGAAATCTTCCGTCTGTCCGGGAAAACCACCGAGGTGATCCCCGTTACCAGTGCGCAGTACAAAGAGATGAACCCGCAGTCTGCCGATCGACCGGCGTTTTCCGTGCTTGAGAACTATATGTTCAAACTGACCACGGATTTCGCCTATCCGGACTGGCACGACGCCATCGCAGAGTATCTTCGCTGAATGAAAACCGAAAGAGAAATGGAATCATTTCTTGGGGACGAAGAAACTTCTCTTTATGATAGCGTCAACTTACGGTACAAGTTCCAGACGGTTGATCGCGCTGAAGATCGCGCGAACGGAAGCCCTCGTGATGTTTGAGCTGACGCCGACGCCGTGGGTGACTCTTCCGTCCTCCGCCGCAAGCAGATGGATATATGCCGCAGCCTGCGCATTTGCGCCGCCCTGCAATGCGTGTTCTTCGTAGTCCAATACTTTGATGTTCAGATCAAGCGTCTCTCGCAAGCCGCGAAGCACAGCGTCAATCGGACCGTTGCCGACCGCTTCGATCCGGTTCTCCTTCCCGTGCAGCGTGTAGACGAGCGTTACGTGCGTATCGAACTCGGAATCCACGGTATCGCTCAAATCGTTGGCATGCAGTTTGCGGAAGTGCAGCGGCTCCTTCTTCTCGATGTAGCATAACTTGAACTGCTCCATGATCTGCTCCGGAGAAACCTCGCCCTGTTTCTCGGAAATGGACTGGATCACCTTGGCGAATTCCTTGTGCATTCCCTTCGGAAGTTTGAATCCGAAATAGGTATCCATAATAAACGCCACGCCGCCCTTGCCGGACTGAGAATTGATCCGAACGATCGGCTCGTA
>CAZNCH010000053.1:0-12808 GCA_964571555.1 uncultured Lachnospiraceae bacterium
GGGAAATTCAGCAGGGAGCTGCCGATTTAGAGAGTAAGGTAAAAGAATATGCAAAACTCGCAGATGAAATCGCGGTGAAGCAAGTAAGGGGCGTCTGTGTGAACGGTCAATTGGCTGTTCACGGCGGTCGCAACTGCAAAGATAAGCGGTCGCAGCTGCAAAGATAAGCGGCGCGGAGCATATAGATACAATTTGAGTCCGACGGTTCAGCGGCTAAAGTAGGCGCAGAGGAAGACGAGGGGCGTATTCCAGTAGATGGTGATTTCGTTGGTGGAGTAACTTCCAACGTGATCGACATAGCATTTCATCGGCGGTGTGCCGACGGGGATTCGTTCCCTGGCTGGCTCGTCAATCGGCGTTCTGAAAGGACCGCCGCTGACCCAGCCGGGTATCGGCTCCGGAATGCCGTCGCATTCCATCACGCGTGCATGCGGATGCCTGAATGCGTGCTCTCCGTAGCCGGTCACATAGGAAGTGTTCATCGGATTGCGCCCTAAGAGATAGTGCAGATGCTCCAGCGCCGCCGCCTCAAATTCAGCGGCAAGAGATATCTCCTGCTCCGAAGCGTGATCCGTCAGAGTCATTTTCGCAAGCAGAAAGAGCATTGCCCGATTCTCGACGACCATGTTGGAGCCCCAAACGAAATCCGCCTCTTCCATCGCAAGTCGATAGCCGGAATTCCGCAAAAGAAAGAGCAGACGGTTCCCTTCTGCGAGAACGGCGGCTCGGAACTCATGTCGTATTCCCTGATAGATCCCGGAACGATCGGTCAGTACCGCAAGACTTGCAAAGCCGGAAACATCGCTCCAACCGAAATCGGTGAGTCCCCTGGATCCCGACAACAGGGCGCGGGCTATCATTTCGTAACCGTGCAGTCCCTTTGCATCGGTGCGCATCATTTCGATCGCCGCAAAAAGTCGTTCGTCGGTGTCGTCGATATCATCGTATTCCCCCGTATTGCATCCTTCGGGATTCGGTTCGTAGGTAAATTCATGTGTGATCAGCCAGTGCCATCCGCGTTTGGCGGCTGCAAGCAGAGTGTCGGCAAAGTCGGGATCGAATTGTCGGTAGATCCTTGCCGCCATGGCGAAAACACCGGTCACGTCCGCGGTTGCAAGACTGGATACGGGAAAGATCAGGTACTGTGCGGTTTCTTTCTCCGGCATGATGAAATCGGTGTGCGTAAAGGCGGTGAGTTTATGAGAAACGCCGCCGTCTTCCCGCTGCATTTTAAGCAGCCATTTCAGTTCCACCGCGCATTCATTGATCAGATCCGGCAGTCCGTTTCCGCTCTCGGGAATGTTAAGGGATGCGGTGAAGGCAGTCGGGAACAGTTCATAGGCATATAAGAGATGCGCGACCGCAACGGCGCCTGCCGAAGCATATCTGCCGTAATCGCCGGCGTCGTGCCAGCCGCCGGTCAGATCAAATCGCTGCGGGTTTGCTTTTTTCCGTAAATAATCTTCCAGCAGGATTGCCGGCGTCAAATGGCAGGCAGGATGCGTGAACTGCCCGGCGTGTTTTGCAAGCAAAGCGGCGCCGCATCTTTGGTAATAAAGACAGCGGAGCGCATCCTTCAAAAGCGTTTGATAGAGGGTGGAAGAGATGCGAAAGGTTGGGGATTTCTCCTTGTCCCCGCTTAAGAGATAGAAGACTCCCTCTTCGTGCAAAGCGGTAAAATCGATCGGATATACGGTGTCACCGCTCGTCGCATCGTATGTTCCGTCTGCGGTTACTCCGTCAAGCACACATTTCTGATCCGACAAACGAATCACCTGATAGTTGCACGGTCTGACCGAATATGCCAGTTTTGCGGCATCCGGTAAATATCCGAACTGATCGACATAAATCGCCATTTTCATTCCTCCCGATCGCATTGTTAGTCTGTTCGCCCCTGTGCGGGGAAATTATACAAAAAGATTATAACACAGAATAAATAGAATAACATTTTTGGATTGCGCATTGTTATTATGTAAATAGTGTGATAAATTATAAGCGTGGGTTTATGTACAATTCTTATGAGAAAGGTATGGGGAATCATGGGTAAGAACAAAGAGGGAAGAACAGAGGGGAAGGTCAGATTTGTCAATTCCATCAAATTCAAAGTAATGACGCTGGTTGTTCTGGCAATGGCTGTCAGTATTACGGTTTCCATGCTGATCCTGATCAAGGATGAGAAGAGACTGATGAAAGATGAGGTCAGCGCGTATATGCTCTATATGGCGCAGGCGGAAACGAATCGACTGGATCTGGAAACCGGAGGGGTCGACGCCACGGTCAGTCAGTATGAAGCGATTCTGAAGGATCGTAAGATTGAGGGTGCGGATACCTCCTATATTTATGTAGTGAACAAAGAAGGAATTATGAAGTATCATCCGACTGCGGAGAAGATCGGCGCGCCGGTTGAGAATGTGGCGGTCAAGGGCGTCGTGCAGAGGATGCAGGCGGGCGAGACGCCGGAACCGGAATTCGTCAGTTATATCTTCAAGGGGAAAGAGAAACTTGCAGCTTACGACATCACCAAAAATAAATGTATTCTGGTGGTGACGACGGATTATGATGATATCATGATGCCGGTGAATCACGCAAGAAATATTGCGATTTTTGTTTTCGTTGCCCTTCTCGTGATTTGTTCCGGAATCGCTTTCTTCGTTGCGCAGATGATCGTGAAGCCGCTCGGAAAATTGACGGATATCATCGCCAAGACTGCCGTATTCAATTTCAGAGTCGCCGGAACGTCGGTGCTGGCGAAGCGGAAGGATGAAGTAGGACACATGGCGAAGGCGGTTCGGAACATGAGAGATTCGCTCCGCGACATGGTGTTCAATATTGAAGACGCATCCAATAAGATTACCAATAACGTGAATAATCTTCAAAATGTGACGAATGAAGTCAACAGTATGTGTACGGATAATTCCGCGACGACGGAAGAACTGGCGGCAGGCATGCAGGAGACCGCGGCAACGACCGAGAGCATCTACGCCAACATCGGTTATATGCAGACGGGCGCAAAGGATATCGCCAAGTTGTCGGAGAGCGGAGACGTGTTGTCAAACGAGGTCATGCAGAGGGCGAATGCGCTCCGCGAGAAGACGATGGAAGCAACGCGCAGAACCAGAGAAACTTACGACAATGTGAAAATTCGTTCCGATCATGCGATTGAAAGTTCCAAGGCAGTGAATAAGATCAACGAATTGACGGATGCGATCATGGCGATTTCTTCCCAGACCAGTCTGTTGGCGTTGAATGCTTCCATTGAGGCGGCAAGGGCAGGGGAAGCCGGCAGAGGATTTGCAGTTGTTGCAACCGAGATCGGAAACCTTGCCAACCAGACGTCCAAGGCGGTTACGGATATCAATAACATCGTCAATGAGGTCAACGCCGCTGTATCCAATATGACAGGCTGTCTGGAAGAAACCGGCAACTTCTTAGAGGATGCCGTGCTTGTGGATTACCATGAGTTCGGCGAGGTCAGCGAGCAATACAACAAAGACGCCCTGCAGTTTAAAGAGAGCATGAGCGACGTCAATGTTTCCATCGTGAACCTGTCCGAATCCATCAGCAAGGTCAGCGATGCGATTTCCGGAATCAATTCCACGGTAGGAGAATCCACCGTCGGCGTGACCGATATCGCAGCGAAGACATCGGAAATAGTCAGCAGAACGAGCCAGTCTTCCGAACTGGTGGATGAGAGTCTGGACTGCGCGGATCAGTTGAAACAGATCGTGGATATCTTTGAGATCGACAGAGCATAAGCGAGGCTTTGAGGATGACGGATAGAAATGGCAGCGTTACACCCCGAATGTATGATATGGCATTCGGGGTGTTTTGCGCTGTGACGGGCGCTGCATGATCGATTCGGTTTCCTATACTGAAAAAAGTGATCGCGGATCAGTGAGGGAATCTGCGGAAAGGAGAAGAAGGTTTTCAAACAGAAAAGAACAAATTTCAAGAATGGAAGAATTATTTTATATTTTTTTGGAAAGTCCGGTTGCTATACTTGCCATAGTGGCGGAAATGGTTCCCCACGCAAATAACATTTCGGGAGGAAGAAATAAATGAAGAGAGAAGACAGGGACTGGACAAGGAACTGGACGAGAAGCGGAACGTAGATAAACTGCGCGAACATTATCAGAAGAGCCTTCCCATCCTGCAGGATCATTTCTTCCTGTCGCTGATCGAAGGCAGGATCCCGTCGGAACATGTAGAGAAATACGCCTTTGACTATCAGGTGAAGTTGAGCGGACCCCAATTTGTGGCAGCCCTGCTTCACATCAGTTATAAGACCAAAAACGGAATGGAGACGGATGTTGCGCCTTTCTTACTGATGCTGTCCGTGCAGAAATTGGTGGAGGAGCGTCTAAACGGGATCTGGACGGCTAAGGTGATCAACCATCTCGGCGATATTGTGGTGCTCGCTGAATTCGGCGTCTCACCGTCCAGATATAAAAGCAGCGAGATGGAAGCATGAAACATTCCTTGCTCAAGGGCAAATTGCATCATCTGGTTCGCACCCAGTCGATCCGTACCATGATCGCGGTCACCTTCTCCATTGTGTCCGTGGTCTGTCTGATGTTTCTGGGTGTGACCCTGTATGCCTATTTTACAACCAGAATGCAGGAAATGAATATCGAGGATACGGAGCGGCTCCTGAACCAGACCTCGATCAATCTCGAGACATATCTGCGGAACATGCGCTTGATCTCCGATACGATGTATTACAGCGTGATCAAAGAAGGGGAAGTGACCGCGGATGAACTGAACGAGAAGATGAATCTGCTCTATGAGGCGAACAAGGACAATCTGATCAATATTGCCTGCTTCTATAACGACGGAACGCTGGTCTCGTCCACACCGCTGAATACGCTCAAGCCCGGCAGCCGTGTGACGCAGCAGGAGTGGTTTACGGGCGCGATCAATGAGATGGATAACTTTTATTTTTCCACGCCCCACGTACAGAATATCTTCGATTCCACCTCGCTTCGGTATTACTGGGTCGTTTCGCTCTCAAGGGCGGTGGAACTGAACCAGAACGGGAAGTCGACGCTGGGCGTGCTTCTCATCGATATGAACTACTCCAGCATTCGACAGCTGTTCGAGCGCGTGAACGAGACCCGTTCGCAGGGCTATGTCTATCTGATCGATTCCAGCGGCGAGATTATCTATCATCCGCGGCAGAATCTGCTGTATTCGCAGCTTGCCGAAGAAAACAACAGAGTCAATGTGACCTATAAGGACGGCACCATAAGAGAAACCTTTGCAGGAGAGGATCGGCTGGTGTCGATTCAGACCGTAAGTTATACCGGATGGAAAATCGTATGCGTTATGCCCTATAATACCGCGATTTTCAGAGCGCCGCAGACGCGTTATTACGTCGTGATGATCGTTGACCACCATCATTCTTCTGATGCTTCTCATCAGTTTCATCGTGTCGCTGATGATCACGAAGCCGCTGCACCGTCTGACGGAATCCATTCGTGTGACAAAAGACGGCGTTCTGAATCCGGAAATCTACATCGGCGGAAATTCCGACGTCGAATATCTGGGACGCACCCTGAAACAGGTGACGGATCAGTTGCGCAGTTTGACGGATGATCTGGTGACGGAGCAGGAAGAGAAGCGCAAGACGGAACTGGATGCGCTGCAGTCGCAGATCAATCCGCATTTTCTATATAATACGCTCGATTCGATTGTCTGGATGATCGAGGGAGAGCAGTACGAGGATGCGGTCTTCATGGTAACGCAGCTTGCGAGTCTCTTTCGGATCAGTTTGAGCCGCGGTCAGAATATTATTCCGATCGAGGATGAGATCAAGCACGCGCAGAACTACATGAATATCCAGAAGGTGCGCTACAAGGACAAATTCGAAGTTTCTTTCAAGATTGATCCGCAGATTTGCAGTTGCGACACGGTAAAGCTTGTGATGCAGCCGATTCTCGAGAATGCGATCTACCATGCGGTGGAGCCGCTGGACGGAGAAGGCGTGATCGATGTCGTCGGTGAACGCACGGAGGGCGATATCTATATCAGAGTGACGGACAACGGGCTCGGTATGTCGCAGGAAGCGGTGGATAAACTGCTGACGGATCAGATGGAGAGCGCACAGGAAGAAATCTCGATTCTGGAGCGCGAAATCGAAAATGGCGCACAGGGCATCATCTTTGAACCGATCTGTGAGAACCGGATGGCGGAGTATTTTCCGGCATATCTCTACGGTGTCGGTTATTCGGAGAAGGCAATTTATTATCTGGAAAAAGGTCTGGTCACCGAATTGGTCATGACCAATGAGTTCAACCTGGGCTATCTAGCCGTGCAGCAGGTAGCGTCGCAGTTTGGCAAGCATACGGGCAAAAATGATGTTGTTCCGGATCTGCTTGAGGTTAATGCGCAGAATATGTACAGCGAGGAAATGCAGAAGGTGCTGTTCCCGCTGGTGCAGTGGGAGGGCTTATGAAGAGAATACGCTGGGTCGCGCTATGGATGACGCTTGTCCTCGCCCTGCAGCCAATCGGCTGCAGAAAGGATCCTTCCTCCGTAAAAATCACAAGCATTCGGATCGGGGTTACCGTTTACGATCAGTACGACGTTTTTATTTCGCAGATGATGACGGTCTTCAACGAATATGCAACGAGAATGACACGCCGATCATCTTTTTCAATCGGGAACTGGTGGCGGAGGATCTGGAACGCTCCGAAAAGTTTTATTATGTCGGTGCAAGCGCGTTGGAGTCGGGCGTTATGGAGGGCGAACTGATCGCGGAATACTGGAGGGAGCATCCGGAAGCGGATCAAAACCGTGACGGCGTGATGCAATACGTTCTCATGGAAGGAGAGGCGGGACACCAGGATGCGATCGTCCGGACGGAATATTCCGTCGGTACCCTGGAGGAAAAGGGAATCGCAACGGGGGCGGATCTTGCGCCGCTGCAGCTCAAAGACGGGAAATATATACGGCTGCCCTATGCCAAGGTCAACAGTGACAATATCAACGAATTTCTGACAAGATGAGAAAGGGATGGAAATGTATCGAATTGACAGTAAAATCAAAGACATTTATGCTTCTCCGATCGGGCGCGATGTGATCAACAAACTTCTGTTGCAGCTGAAACTGCCCAGGAAAGCGATAGAGAATCCTCTGGTCGGCAATTTGTCCCTGCAGCGGATACAGAAATTATCCAAGGGCAAATTAAGCGACGGCTTCGTGCTGACATTTCTGCGGCTGCTGAATCATGAGACGGAGCTTCCCTCAGATGGAAACTGCGAAGGGAAAAAAGCATGGTGGAAAGAAGCCGTGTTCTATCAGATCTATCCGAGATCCTTCTGCGACGGCAACGGAGACGGCATGGGAGATCTGAAAGGCATTCTCTCCAAACTTGATTATTTGGAATCGCTCGGCGTCGACGTGCTCTGGCTCTCGCCGATCTATGAGTCCCCGCAGGACGACAACGGCTATGATATCAGCGATTACCAGAAGATCTGGAGTAAGTTCGGCACGATGGAAGAGTTCGATCTGCTGCTTGCGGAAGTGCATCGGCGGGGCATGCGTCTGATCATGGATCTTGTGGTCAATCACACTTCCGACGAGCATCCGTGGTTTTTAAATGCGGTTGCGAATCCGGACGGACCGTTCCATCAATATTATATGTTCCGAAAGGGGACAGCCGATACACCGCCGAACAACTGGAAATCGTTTTTTGGCGGGAGCGCGTGGAACTATTATCCGTCGATCGGAGAATGGGGGCTGCATTTGTTCTCAAAGAAACAGATGGATTTGAACTGGGACGAGCCGGCGCTTCGAAATGAAATCATCAAAATGATCCGCTGGTGGTTGGAGAAGGGAGTGGACGGCTTCCGTATGGATGTGATCAACGTGATTTCGAAAGCGGACGGTCTGCCAAACGGGGACGAAATGATCGGTGAGATGATGGGCATTCGCGGCATCGAGCATTATTTCTACGGTCCCCGCCTGCATGAATATCTGCGTGAGATCCGCAGGGAAGCTTTCGAACCGTTTCAGGCGTTTTCCGTCGGGGAGATGCCGGGGATCGGGATGGAGACGGGGAAACTTCTGACAGGAGACGACCGAGGGGAACTCGATATGTTCTTCTGCTTTGATCATCTGGAGACGCCCGGGCATACCCGCTTCGATGATTATGCCTATGATCTGAATGAACTCAAGAAATATTATGTTAACTGGCAGACGAATTTCGGCAACCATTGCTGGCAGTCCTTATTCCTTGAAAATCATGACAATCCGCGTTTTACTTCCAAAGTGGAACGGAATACGGCGTTCCATGAAAAACTGGCAACCCTGCTGCTGACGATGCAGTTGACGCTCAAAGGCTCCCCGTTCTTATATCAGGGACAGGAGATGGGCCTTGGAAATCTTGATTTTCACTCGATTGATGAATTGCAGGATATCGAGAGCAAGAACCGCTTCAAGGAATTCTGCGAGCGGATGCCGGGAGAAGAAGCGCTGCAAATGGTGATTTACGGGAGCCGCGATCACGCAAGAGCCATGCTTCCGTGGGAGAGTGCGGATCCGGAAACGAAAGCACGGGCGCAGAAAGTGTCCGCATACCTGGGTAAGTTGACGAAATTAAGACGCGCGCAGGAAGCGCTGATTTACGGGGATGTGATTTTCACTAACATCAACAGGAAGAATTTGTTCACTTATTTCAGGGATGACGGGAACGGAAAGTGGTACGTGGAAATGAATTTAAGCAACGCGGATGTGCGAAGATCGGGGAAGGACATCACAAAAGAGCAAATTGACACTTGCCGAGCGCTGGGGAATTATGAGAATATTAGAAGTGGGATTCTTCGTCCTTATGAAGTGAATCTTTATCGTCTGGATCGCGAAGATTAGTTGACATCATATAACTTTGCGCAGTTGCGAATCATTCGGAAGGAATCCCGAATATCAGTTTACATCATTATAGCCAGAAGGAGATTTTACCATGAGAGAAAACAAAACGACAGCAGCAGGCGCGCTCGACAATCGGACGAAATGGACGTATGCAATCGGCGCGACCGGACGTGACGCCGCCTATGCGCTCGTATCCATGTATCTGGTGAACTATATCCAGTACACGATGCGTCTGAGCGCAGCACAGTTTGCAACGATTTCCGCAATTATGGCTGTCTGTCTGATCTGGGATGCCGTCAACGATCCGATGATGGGCATTATCATCGAGAACGCGCATTTTAAAAGAGGCAAATTCCGTCCCTGGGTGCTGCTCGGCGCGATCCTCAATGCGATCATGATCGTGCTGCTTTTTACGGTGCGTCCGGAAGGCTGGATGTTCGTTCTGTTCTTTGGCGTGGGTTATCTTCTGTGGGGGATGACGTTTACCATGAATGATATTTCTTATTGGGGTCTGCTTCCGAGCCTTTCGAGCGATTCGGGAACCAGAAACACGTTAGTGACGCTTATGAGTGTTTTCGTCTGCGTCGGTCAGTTTTCGGTTGCGGGAATTGTTCCGACGGTCATTGCCGGAAATGCGGTGAATTCCTATCGCGTCGTTGCGCTTGTCGTTGCCTTTGCTTTTCTGGCGTTCCAGCTGCTGGTGTTCTTCGGCGTGCGGGAGCGGGAGCGTAAGGAATCTGCGCATAAGCTCGGTTTCAAGGACATGTTCCGCATTTTCAGAAGAAACGACCAGTTGATTCCCGCAGGCGTTGCAATGTTCCTGTTCAACATCGGCTCTAATTTGCTGATTATTTTCGGTTACAATTTCTTCAATTTTGAATTCGGTTATTCGACCGCGGGAAACCTGATTTTCATCTTTACCGTAATGTTCGGACTGGGTACCCTGTTCTCGCAGGCGATGTTCGCGGCGGTTACAAAGAAGTTCAGCAGAATGCAGATTCTAACCTGCAGCATCATACTGATCTGTGTCGGCTATCTGATGCTGCTTTCCTACGGCTACCTTCTGCCCAAGAACGTGATTCTTCTGAATGCGATCGGCTTCCTGATCTTCTTCTGTCAGGGAATGTTCAATATGACGCTGATCGTGATGATCAACAATACGATCGAATATGACGAGTACAAATTCAATGAACGCCATGACAGCGTAATTTCCACGGTTCGTTCTTTCAGCGTCAAGTTCGCGGGTGCCGTGAACCAGGGCATCAGCGCGCTTGTGCTGATCATCAGCGGAATTTATATGATCTCTCAGCGGGTGAGCGATTTGGAGATTCAGGTCGGGAGAGGAGAGATCGCTTCCGAGGAAGCCCTGTCCAGTGCAAACGGTTTCATCGCCCAGGTGACGACCGGACAGACCTTCATTCTGCGTCTCGGCATGGTGGTGATTCCGATGGCGATGCTGCTTTCCTGTTATTTCATTCTCAAGAAGAAATACACGCTGGATGAAGCGGAGTATGACCGCATCGTGGCGGAAATTGCCGCGCGATAATTGTTGTCTGTTTGAAACCGCGGTACGGAAGTTTCCTGCCGCGGTTTTTGAATCCGGCGATTCTGCGGAATCGGATCAATAGGAAATCGGCGCATCCTGCGGCGGTTCAGACGGGACGCAGGGCGGAGATGTCGGGGGCGGCTATCATGGAATAATTGGTGTAATAGATGACGAAGCCGGGCGCAGCGCCGCCTGGTTTCTTCACCTGCTTCTTCTGCATGTAATCGATCTCAACCTTGTTCATATTTCTTCCGCGGGAGTAGTAAGCAGCAAGCGCCGCCGCCTCCTCGAAGACGCGATCGGGCAGTTCTTCCCCTTTCGTTTTCAGAATGACATGGCTGCCGGGCATTCCCTTGGCATGGAACCACCAGTCGTTGCCTGTGGCGAAATGAAAGGTCAGTTCATCGTTTTGGTAGTTGTTTTTGCCGACATAGAGATCAAAGCCGTCGGAACTGAGGTAGTGGAGCGGCTTGCTTGTAATCTTCT
The DNA here is from genome assembly GCA_964571555.1 of uncultured Lachnospiraceae bacterium. GTDB lineage: Bacteria > Bacillota > Clostridia > Lachnospirales > Lachnospiraceae > UBA2868. The sequence continues at coordinate 10,901 of CAZNCH010000053.1, forward strand.
TTCTTTTCTCGTGTCCTTTTCTGCGAATGTAGCCGGAATCCAGCATTTCCTCGCGAATCTGCGCCAGATCATCCTCTTGCGGCGTAATTTCAAGCGCGGCAGCGATCGATTCCAGGTGCGCGATCTCTTTCTTTGTTTCCTCCGCCTGTTTGGAAACGGCTTCTTCGGTTCGTTTCAGTTTCGCATATTTATCAAAATATCGCTGTGCATTTTCCAGCGCGGATTTCATCGGATCGAGCGGGATCGTGATCGACTCTCCGGTGTGATAATTCTCGCAGGTGAGCCGATCGGCTCCGGGCGCGGCACTGTAGCCGTAAGTATTGAGCAACTCTCCGTAGATCCTGAACTTCTCCTTGCCGGAAGCATCCTTTAACTGTTTGAGCTGCAAATCATATTTCTTCACATTCCGTTCGAGATGCGTCTGCACGATGTGGCGCAGATCCGCGGATTTCTGCCGAATTCTGGCGACCGCATTCTTCTGTGCATAATAGGTTTCGAGAATCTGCGACATCGAGTCGCTCTGCTGCGTTTGAAAACCTGCATAGATCGAAAACGGATGGGCTCCGAATTCTACAGGCGCGCCGTCCTTACATACCATATTCGGGTGAAAATCATCTGACATAAGTTTACATAACTCATAATAGAGCGCCTTCCACGCTGTGTCGCTCAGACCGCCCGCCGAAAGGTTGGAATCGATCCCTGCGCGGTACAGCAACTCTTCGCTCATGACGGGGGAGAAGCCGGTGAGCGAGGTGTAAATTGCTTTCGACAAGGGGAAAGGTTTACATAACAAAATGTTCCGAAGTTGATTTTCACCGATTGTTTTGGGATCTTCCTTGTCGTCCGCTTTCGGAATGAAATAATCACGCCCCGGCAGAACTTCGCGTACGGAACTGACCGCTGCGGAAATCCGCTTGATGCTGTCGATGATCTTCCCGTTCTCATCAACGAAGATCAGATTGCTGTGCTTGCCCATGAGTTCGACGATCAGGGTCTTGCGCCGCAGGTCGCCCATTTCATCGAGGTGGTCGACGTCGAACATGAGGATCCGCTCCGTCGACGGCTGTCGGATGGCGACGATGCGCCCGTTTTGCAAATGTTTTCGAAGGAGCATACAGAAATTCGGCGCGGCGGCGGGGCTCACCTTGTTTTGCTGTGTCAGATACACGAAGGGCAGACCGGCATTGACGGACAGAAGAAGCCGCTGCTGTCCCTGCTCCGTTTTCAGTGTCAGGAGCAGTTCGTCGGCTTCGGGCTGCGCAATTTTATAGATCCTGCTGTTTAAGATGGTGCGATTCAGTTCCGCGCAGAGCGCGCGCACCGTAATTCCGTCAAGTGCCATGGGTGATCTCCGTTGTTTGTTTTGATTTTTTCTATTTTAGCACAATGCAAATGAAGATACCACCGCGATCCGTTCGTACGCTTCTACGCATGCGGACGGAAACGTTTGAGCGAGGCAGCGATATCCCGCTGTGCTTGAGTTTCCGTAAATTGCAACTTAAAAATGAATAAGTTCTACCAAAGTGCCAATCTGCCGTATTTTAAGAGGTTTGTGAATGACAGTTCTTGAATTAGAGGCACTTTAATAAGCCCCGCTTGAAACCGGACTTTAGGAGAAGTATTCTTCTATCTATCTAAGCGATTAGCTTAAAGCAGAGTTGACGGTATAAACATCTTTTCTGGATGCAGTAATTTTTACTTTTACATGTGATAGGTATGCTTGTCGTTCCTTACCTTTATAGAATACAGGGGTTTTTATTTTTCCTTTTCTACGATTGCATAACTCTGTAGCAGGAACCCATTTATTATGCAAAAGGAGTTTCCTTTTTGCAGTAAGTCGTATTACGTAATCCTGCTCTAATTCATCAAGCTTAAGAAACATTTTGTTATCGTCATAACCCCTATCCA
>CAZNCH010000054.1:0-12632 GCA_964571555.1 uncultured Lachnospiraceae bacterium
ATCCCTTGTTATCAAGGGTTTTTCTGCTATTCAAAACCTACTGAGACACAATCTAGGTTTTCAGAATTGTATTAAAGACGGTAAGAACATAGATCCCGGGCTTCGGTCTGGCGATTATTCTGTCCTATTTGGTGCCGGACCTCTTTGTGGGCATGGCGTTTGATGCGGGCGGAGTCGCCTCGGGTCCCATGACCGCAACCTTTTCCCTTGCTTTTGTACAGGGAATTGCAGCCCGTACCGCAACGGCGGACGTCATTACGGACGGCTTCGGCATGATCGCCGTTGTGGCAATGGTTCCGATTATCGCGATTGAAATCCTCGGTCTGCTGTATCAGATACAACTCAAGAAGCAAAGCAAACGAAACGGAAGAAAGCGCAATCAGGAGGTTTCCAATGGATAATGCAAACGGAAAGACGGCAATGAGTCGGTCGTTCAGACTGATCACGCTCATTCTGAGCGAACAGCAATGCAACAGATTTTCAGCCTTTTCCAAAAGGAATCCATTTTGTCATGGAATCATTCTCATCGGGAAGGGAACCGTCAGCAGCCATACCCTGAGCATCTTAGGGATCACCGGTCAGAAGCGGCTGATGATCAAACTGTTAATCCCGCAGGACAAGGTGAAAGATCTGCTGAATCAAATCGTTGAGAAACTGAAGTTGGATCAGCCGGGACACGGCGTCGCCTATGTGACCGGCGCGAGCGCGATCGGAACTTTTGACCGGATAGAGAAAGAGACGCCGGCAGAGGAAGAAAAGACGGAGGGAAGCGCAATGTACAAGAAAATTTCTGTGATTGTGAACCGCGGGAATGCGGATGATGTGATGGAAATCGCAAGAAGAGCGGGGGCGCAGGGCGGCACCATTCTTCACGGACGCGGAACCGGCGCCGCCTGTGCCGCAAAGCTGTTCGGAATGGAAATTGAACCGGAAAAGGAACTGGTCATGATCCTTTTGCCTTCCGCCAAAGCCGATCAGGTCATCGCACAACTGTGTGCGGAAATTGATTTTGAAGATCCGGGCAACGGCATTCTGTTTGTAGAACCCGTGCTCAACGTCAAGGGTCTGTTTGAAGCGGCGGAATAAGATCTGCGCGGGGAAGTCGTTGTTTGCAATGTTTTTTAACCTGATCCGCCGACTTTTGTTCACAGAAGTTGGTGGATTTTTCTGTTTCCTGCGATATCATGATGTTATAATAAATTGCAAAGGTGGGATAAATATGAGAAAGGCATACTTGGACAACATCAGATGGGTGACCGTGGTTTTGGTGGTGATTTTCCACGTGCTCTACATGTATAACGCGGAAGGCATCCCCGGTGTTGCGGGCAGGATCACAAAACTTCCGATCCAGTATTACGATGCGATCCAGTATTTCCTGCACCCGTGGTTTATGATGACTCTGTTTATCGTGTCGGGGATTTGTTCGAGACTCTATCTTGCAAGCCATACCGACAGAGATTTTGTCAGGAGCAGAACCGACGCGCTTCTCGTTCCGTCCACGATCGGACTGTTTGTATTTCAGTTTCTTCAGGGCTATCTGAATACCAGATCAAACGACGCCGCGGAAATGATGCAAACCGTGCCCGTATTCGCAAGGTATCTGATCCTGGTTGCTTCCGGCGTCGGCGTCCTCTGGTATATTCAGTTATTGTGGCTGTTCTCAATGGCGCTCCTGCCGATCAGGAGAATCGATCAGGATCGTCTGTGGAACGTGTGCGCGAAAGTGAACGGCGTGCACCTGCTGCTTCTGTTCCTTCCGGTGTGGGGAGCGGCGCAGATCCTGAATACGCCGATCGTCAGCGTTTATCGCTTCGGTCTGTATTTTACGGTGTATCTGCTGGGATATTTTGTCTTCTCACATGAGGAAGTCATTGCGACGCTGAAACGATGGTTCGTCGTTTTCTGTCCGCTTTCGCTCGCCCTTGGCACTGCGTTTACAATTCTGTATTTCGGGCGCAATTACGGCGATCAACCGGTCAATCGGACGGCGCTCTATATTGCGTTCGGCTGGTTTGCAAGTCTTGCCGTCCTTGGCGGCTTTGCACGGTTCTTTGATCGGGAAACCGTCTTCACAAGTTGGATGCGTCGTCGCAGTTTCGGACTATACGTATTTCATTATCTTGGCATTTCGGCGGTTGGCGTCTATCTGGCGCAGCCCGGACGCATTCCCGCGTGGGCGGCGTATCTTCTGAGTCTGATCGCCGGATTCGGAGGGGCTTATATGCTGAATGCCGTTATCTCAAGACTTCCGTTTTTCCGTTGGGCGGTGCTCGGAATTCGGAGACAGCGGCAGGCAACAGGGAAGGAGTAACCATGTTTCAGGATAATTTGGTCGCGCTCAGAAAACTGCATCATCTGTCGCAGGAAGAACTTGCCGACAGAATCGGTATTTCCAGACAGACGCTTTCGAAGTATGAGACCGGAGAGTCGCTGCCCGATATCGAGAAATGCAAGGCGATCGCGGATGTATTCGCTGTCGGACTGGATGATCTGATCAATTATGAGAAGACGTCGAAAGAAAGTTTAGGGCTTGATGTTCCGCCGAAAGGCAAGCATATCTTCGGCATGGTCAAGGTCGGCGATAAGGGACAGATCGTTATTCCCGCGGCTGCCAGAAAGATTTTTCATATTAATGCTGGAGATAATCTGATCGTACTCGGGGATGAGGGGCAGGGAATCGCCATCATCAAGGAGCAGGGGATCCTTGATCTGTTGAAGCATGCCAGAGAACAGCATTGACGGAAGTCATTCTCCGCTTGCAATTTGATCCGGAATATATTATGATAGAAGTCCTAAATACCGACTAGTTTAGTAGGAATAAGAGAGGGCGAGAATGAATCCGGTTGAAAAGTTGAAAATCACAGGAAACCTTACGGATGAGGAACTGATCGCGTTGCTGTCAACCGATCAATTCGATGAAGAACTGCGTCTTGCGGCGGATCAGGTACGACGTAAGAATTACGCGGATGCGGTATTTGTCCGTGGTTTGATTGAATTCACGAATTACTGTCGAAACGATTGCTTCTATTGCGGGATCAGATGCAGCAACAAACAAGTATCCAGATATCATCTGACGAAGGAAGAGATTCTTGCCTGCTGCAAGGAGGGCTACGAACTCGGATTCCGTACCTTTGTGCTGCAGGGCGGAGAAGACCTGTCCTATTCGGATGAGGAGATCTGCGATATTCTTCGTGCGATCAAAGGGAGGTATCCCGAGGCGGCGATCACGCTCTCGATCGGAGAGCGGGAGCGGGCGTCCTATCAGGCATATCGGGAAGCAGGGGCGGATCGTTATCTGCTGCGCCATGAAACGGCAACGGAAGAACACTACCGCAAACTGCATCCGGCGTCTCTTTCGCTCCAACATCGAAAGGACTGTCTTGCTACGCTGAAAGAATTGGGCTATCAGGTGGGAGCCGGTTTCATGGTGGGCTCCCCCTACCAGACGCTTGCAAATATTGTCGCCGATATCCGTTTCTTACAGGAACTGCAGCCAGATATGATCGGCATCGGACCGTTTCTGCCGGCGGAGCATACACCGTTTGCGAAGGAGAAGGAGGGCGATTACGAACTGACGCTTCGCGTCCTTTCGATTTTAAGGCTGCTCTTTCCCTATGTGCTGCTTCCGGCAACGACGGCGCTCGGTACGATTCGTCCAAACGGTCGGGAGGAAGGCTTAAGACACGGTGCAAACGTCGTTATGCCCAATTTATCGCCGACTTCGGTGCGCGAAAAATATGCGCTCTACGACCATAAAATCTGCACGGGAGAGGAAAGCGCTCAGTGCATGTCCTGTCTGACAAACCGCGTGCAGTCAGCCGGCTACCGTATCGTATCCGCGCGGGGAGACGTGAAGCCGCACGCATAAATAATCTGTTTTGACCGTTTTTTCGGAACGGATTGACGAATCATTGACAACGTAATATAATCAAGTTGCATCTGACATCGAAATAGGATCGAAATATTAAGATGAAAGATTCAGTCAAATTGATATTCACGGGCGTGGTCTGTGCCCGTTTCTGCTGACTGCATCTTTGGATGCGGTCAGTTTTTCTATGTTGAGCGATTGGGCCGATCAGGGCGGCGCACGAAAAGGAGAGGAGATCAAATGAAATCAAGAATTGCAGTCATATCGGTAATTGTGGAAGAGGTTGCGTCAGTGGAGGAACTCAACAATCTCCTCTTTGCGTACAGGCAGTACGTGATCGGCAGAATGGGGATCCCTTATAAGGAAAAGGGCGTCAACATCATCAGCGTTGCGATCGATGCGTCGGAAGACAAAATCAACGCTCTGACCGGAAAGATCGGAAAACTGCCCGGTGTCGTGGCGAAGACGAACTATTCCAATGTGATTACGGAGGTAAGCGATGGGAATGAATGAGACGCCGGTATCCGAGCGCGTACAGATCGCTTTCTTCGGATGCCGCAACGCAGGCAAGTCGAGTCTGCTCAATGCGGTGACAGGACAGAATCTCGCGGTTGTGTCGGGAACGCCCGGAACCACAACGGACCCCGTGAGCAAAACAATGGAACTGCTTCCTGCGGGTCCCGTGGTCTTCATCGACACTCCCGGTCTTGATGATGTGGGGGAACTGGGTTCGCTGCGAATCGAAAAGGCGGAACAGGTGCTGCACAAGGCGGACCTGGCGGTGCTTGTGATCGACGGAACCTGCGGCAGCAGGGCAGAGGACGCGGCAATCGAAGCGCAGATTCAGGCAAAGCAAATTCCCCTCGTGCGCGTGATAAACAAGGCGGATCTGACCCATGCGGGCGAAAAGCATCCGGACAGCGTTTTCGTCAGCGCCGCAACGGGCGAAGGCATCGAGGAATTCAAGAATCTGCTCGTAAAGCACGTGATTGAAATACGAAGTGAAAAAGAGAAACCGATCGTATCGGATCTGGTGCCGCAGGGCGCTTTTGTGATTCTCGTGGTGCCGATTGACAAGGCGGCGCCGAAAGGCAGACTGATCCTGCCGCAGCAGCAGGTGATCAGAGATCTTCTGGATCACGGACAGATTCCGATTGTTGTCAGAGATTCGGAACTTGACAGGGCGTTAGAAGAACTTGGCGGGAAGACTGCGCTTGTCATCACCGACAGCCAGGCGTTTGCCAAGGTGGCGCAGATCGTGCCACGGGAATTGCCGTTGACTTCGTTTTCGATCCTGTTTGCCAGATATAAGGGGGAATTGAACCGACAACTGGAGAGTCTGAATGCGCTCAAACAGCTTACCAAGGGAGATAAGGTACTGATTTCCGAGGGCTGTACACATCACAGGCAGTGCGGAGACATCGGCACCGTCAAGATCCCCGCGGCGCTTCGGAATATCACCGGACAGGAGGTGGAGATCGTCACCACAAGCGGAACGGAATTTCCGAAAGACTTTGGCGGCGTCAGCTTGATCATTCACTGCGGCGGCTGTATGCTGAGCGAGAAAGAAATGAAATACCGCATCGCAACGGCAAACGAACAGAAGGTGCCGATCACCAATTACGGTATGGTTCTTGCGCTTGCGGCAGGAGTGCTGGAACGAAGCCTGCAACCGCTGAAGATTAAAATTTAAAGGCAGACAGATCAATAAACAGACAGATCAATGTGAAACAGAAGAAAGAAAAGAAAGGACGAAACATGGCAAAATACAACCCGAAATCATGGAAGGCGGAGGAATTCATCAATGATGAAGAAATCCGTGAGACCCTTGCTTACGCAGAGGAGAACAAACAAAACCTGCCCTTGATTGAGCAGATTCTGGAAAAGGCGCGTCCCATCAAAACGGATACCGGTTATCACTGCAGAGGATTGACGCACAAAGAGGCGTCCGTGTTGCTTGCCTGCGATCTTCCGGAAGTGACCGAGAAAATCTATCAGATTGCAGAGGAAATCAAGCTTGCCTTCTACGGCAACCGCATCGTGATTTTTGCGCCCCTCTATCTTTCCAATTACTGTGTCAACGGTTGTCTCTACTGCCCGTATCATTTGAAGAACAAGCGCATTCCGAGGAAGAAACTGACGCAGGAAGAGGTGAAGGCGGAAGTGATTGCGCTGCAGGATATGGGACACAAGCGTCTTGCGATTGAAGCGGGAGAAGATCCGGTGAACAACCCGATCGAGTATATTCTCGACTGCATCAGGACAATTTACTCCGTACACCATAAAAACGGCGACATCCGCAGGGTCAACGTGAATATTGCGGCAACCACGGTGGAAAATTACAGGAAATTGAAGGAAGCGGGGATCGGAACCTATATCCTCTTCCAGGAAACCTATCACAAAGAGAGTTATCTGCGCCTGCACCCGACGGGTCCCAAGCATGATTATGATTACCATACCGAAGCCATGGACAGAGCCATGGAAGGCGGAATCGACGATGTGGGTCTGGGCGTGCTGTTCGGTCTGGAATTATATAAATATGAATTTGCCGGTCTCATCATGCATGCGGAGCATTTGGAAGCCCTACACGGCGTTGGTCCGCACACCATCAGCGTACCCCGTGTCAAGAAAGCCGATGATATCGACCCGGATGAATTCGACAACGGGATCGACGACGAGACCTTTGCCAAAATCACGGCATGCATTCGTCTTGCCGTTCCTTATACAGGGATGATTGTTTCCACCAGAGAAACGGAAGCGGTTCGGACGAAACTGCTGCGTCTCGGCGTATCTCAGGTAAGCGGCGGTTCCAGAACTTCCGTCGGCGGTTATGCGGGCTACACGCCGGAGGAGAGACCGCACGATACCGAGCAGTTTGACGTTTCCGACCAGCGCTCCCTGGACGAAGTCGTGAAGTGGCTGATGGAGACCGGTCATATTCCTTCGTTCTGCACCGCATGCTATCGGGAAGGCAGGACCGGCGACAGATTCATGAGCCTGTGCAAGAGCGGACAGATTCTGAATTGCTGCCATCCGAACGCCCTCATGACGCTTTCCGAATACCTGGAGGACTATGCGTCACCTCAGACCAGGGAACTGGGCTATCGGATGATTACGGATGAACTGAAGAAGATTCCGAAGGATCAGGTCAGAGAGATCGCAACCGATCATATTCGGGAAATCAGGAATTCCAATCGCAGAGATTTCAGGTTTTAAATCAATTGTTAAATCAAGGGCGTCGTGGTATGATAAACGTATTGATAGGATCAGTTTATGAGTTGATTCTCGAGAATCGAGGAGGTACGAATTATGGCTTGTTTTGTTGTTCCGGCTGCGGAGGCAGTGATTACTACAGTTGCGAAGAAAGTGATGGAGAACAGGGAAGCAGTTTCTGCGACAGAGCACATACATACGGAAGAGCCCGCAGCGGAAAACGGAATCCGTTTTTCGAAGAAACTGGGCTGGCTGAATCGAATGCTCTGGGGCGGCTGCGCACTGCTTGCTTTTGAGCATATCTGGCATGGCGAGGTGGTTCCTTTCTTTCCGTTTCTGACTGCGGTGGAGCAGGGTAAGACTGCGGATATGCTGCTTGAGATGGGCACGACCGGCGTTTTGATGACCGTGATCGTGACTGCTGTCTGGGGCGGCATGGTTGCGCTGACCTCCGTCTTGGAGAAACGAGATCTGCTAAGAGAAAAGGAGCGAGTATGACACTTTTGATTACTGTATTTGCAGCAGTGATCGCAACGGTACTCTGGTATAAGGGAGCGCCGAAGAATGAGTGGAAGTTGGACGTCCTCGTCTGGATGTTCTGGGGCGCATCTTTGATGTGGCTTGCGGATGCAATTGTGGAATATGCGGAACTGGGCGCGCAGTATTTCGCACCGGAGCCGGCTGATATGCTGAATGACGCCTATCTTGGCTTTTCGGCGGTGGTGTTGGGGCTGGTGATCTGGGTGATTGTTCTGCTGATTAAAGATCCCAAAGGGGTCAGGAAGGCAGCGTTTTCCGGAAAGTAAGTCTGGCGGTTCGGGACGGTTCTGCACTTTGTGCAGAGCCGCCTTTTTGCTTAGGTAAGAGTTCTTGATCAACGAAAATACGATGGAATTGAAAGCGTTTTTCGAACAATATGATAACGTTGCAATTGCTTTTTCCGGCGGTGTGGACTCCGCCTATCTGCTTTATGCCGCCAGGCGTTATGGATGCAGCGTTCGCGCCTATTATGTTAAGAGCGTATTTCAGCCGCAGTTCGAATATGAGGATGCGCTGCGGCTGGCACAGGAACTGGACGTTCCAATGGATGTGATCCGAATTGATGTGTTGTCCGTGCCGGAAATTGCCGCGAATCCCGCGAACCGCTGTTATATATGCAAGAAAGAGATGTTCGGCGCAATGGCGAAGCGAGCGGCAGAGGAAGGATTTCCGGTTCTTTGCGACGGAACGAATGCATCGGATGATGCGGCGGATCGACCGGGGATGAAAGCGCTTGCGGAACTGCATGTGCTCTCTCCGCTGCGAATCTGCGGTCTGACGAAGGAAAGGATCAGGGAACTTTCAAGGGAAGCGGGATTGTTTACCTGGAACAAGCCCGCGTACGCCTGCCTTGCGACAAGAATCCCGACGGGAGAATGCATCACGGAAGAAAAGCTGCTACGGACGGAGAAAGCGGAACAGACCCTGTTTCAGTTGGGCTTTCGGAATTTCCGTGTGCGCAGCCGCGGCGAGCGTGCGCTCCTGCAACTGAGACGGCAGGATCTTCCGCTGTTTGCCGTCTGCCGGGAGACGATCTGGAAGGCGCTGTCGGAAGATTATGAGACGGTTTCTCTGGATCCGGAGGTAAGAAATGAACCATGAGATCAGACAAATTCTGCATGCGTTAAGAGACGGGACCATAAGTGTGGACGATGCGCTTCTGGCATTGAAGAAGCAGCCGTTTGAGGATATCGGCTTCGCCAAGGTCGATCTGCATCGGAAAGTGCTGCAGGGAACCGCCGAGGTGATTTACGGCGCGGGGAAAACGGCGGAGCAGATGCGCTCGATCATCGAAGCCATGATGCAAAACGGACAGAAGACGATTCTGGTGACCCGCCTCAATGAAACGGCAGCGGAAGCGTTGCAGAAAGACATTGCGCTTACTTATCACAGGGAAGCGCGCATCGGTATCGTCGGAGAACTTCCGACGCCGACCGGCATCGGAACGGTGCTGGTTGCTACGGGCGGCACCAGCGATATTCCGGTGGCTGAGGAGGCGGCGCTGACTGCGGAAGCGTTGGGCAGCGAAGTGGTCAGGCTCTATGATGTGGGCGTTGCGGGTCTGCATCGTCTGTTGGCGCATCTGGATGAGATCATGAGCGCTTCCGTGATCATTGCGATTGCAGGGATGGAAGGCGCACTGGCAAGCGTGATCGGCGGGCTTGCGGATTGCCCCGTCATTGCGGTTCCGACCAGTGTCGGTTACGGTGCGGCGTTCGAAGGCATGTCCGCCTTGCTTTCCATGTTGAATTCCTGCGCCAGCGGCGTATCGGTCGTCAACATTGATAACGGCTTCGGCGCAGGCTATCTGGCGAATATGATAAACCAAATGGAGACGAAGAAATGAGAATCTTATACCTTGATTGCGGGATGGGCGCTGCGGGCGATATGCTGTCGGCTGCCCTGTATGAACTGTTGGAGGATGCCGAGAAAACGGCTTTTCTTGCGAAGATGAATTCTCTGGGATTGCCGGAGGTCTCCGTTTCTGCGGAAGCAACGCAGAAGTGCGGGATCAGAGGAACGCGCATGCGCGTTGTGATCGCCGGAGGTGAGGAAGAATCCGACGATGCGCAGGGGCACGAGCATTGTCACGATATGCAGGAACATCGACATGGGCATGAACACTGCCATGACAGGCAGGAACAGGAGCCTGCGTATGTGCATACGCACGATCATACACACGAGCATGGACACGAACACCATCACAGAGGGATGCGGGACATCGAGGGGCTCGTAAGCAGCTTCCCGCTGGATGCAGCACTGCGTGAGCAAATCCTTGCGGTCTATCAGAGGATCGCGGAAGCCGAGAGCAGCGTCCACGGCGTTCCGGTAACGGAGATTCATTTTCATGAGGTCGGTGCGTTGGATGCGGTCGCAGACGTCGCTGCGGTCTGCGTTTTGATGGAAATGCTCGCCGTAGATCAAGTGGCGGTATCTCCGGTGCATGTCGGAAGCGGTCAGGTACATTGCGCACACGGGATGCTTCCCGTACCCGCGCCTGCGACGGCGGAACTGTTAAAAGGAATTCCGATCTATAGCGGCAGCATTGCAGGGGAACTGTGTACGCCGACCGGTGCGGCATTGTTGGCGCATTTCGGATCCAAGTTCGGAGAAATGCCGCCGATGTGCGTGGATCAGATCGGTTACGGCTGCGGGAAGAAAGATTTTCCGGTTGCAAACTGTGTTCGGGCTTTGCTCGGAGAAACCGCAGGGAATACGAATCAGGTCATGGAGCTTCGCTGCAATGTGGACGATATGACGCCGGAGCGGATCGGTTTCGCAATGGAACGGCTGTTTGAAGCCGGAGCGCTGGAAGTCTATACGGTTCCCGTCGGAATGAAGAAATCCCGTCCCGGGATTCTGCTTAGCGTGATGTGCAGGGAAGCGGACAGGGATCAGATGATCGGGATGATTTTTAAATATACTACGACCATCGGGATTCGTGAGAACGTTTCGCGCCGTTATACCCTGGAGCGCAGCATGAGCGAACTTAATACGGTCTATGGGAAGGTGCGCGTGAAGCGGACGGAGGGCTACGGTGTGATGAGAGAAAAATACGAATACGAAGACCTTGCACGGATCGCACGGGAACAGGGCATGAGTCTTGATGAAGCGACAAAACGAATCGCGCGGGAATTCCGGAGTGAGGATCGATGCTGACGCAAATTCAGTTTTAGCATTCATGCAGGATAGAACAAAACAGAACTCGGATCGGGTTTCAAATCAAAGAGAATAGGAAAACGGATGATCGTAACCACACTTTGTTATATCAGAAACGAAAACAATGAATATCTGCTGTTGCATCGGAGCGGGAAGAAGAACGACTTAAACGAGGGTAAGTGGATTGGCGTCGGCGGCAAGGCGGAAGCGGGAGAAACCCCGGAAGAATGCCTGATCAGAGAGGTATATGAAGAAACGGGACTGACCCTGATCAAATATCATTGTCACGGTCTTGTTAAATTTCTGTCGGATCGATACGAAGCGGAAGATATGTATTTGTATTCCGCGAACGGTTTTACGGGCGAATTAAAGCAGGACTGCGCGGAGGGAACGCTGCACTGGGTTCCTGCGGAGCGCGTTTTGGATCTCCCGACCTGGGAAGGAGACCGCTATTTCCTGCAACCGCTGATGAAAGGACGGGAACGAATCAATCTTTTGGTGGAATACGAAGGAGAGCGGTTGAAGCGGTGTGAGACGGATACAACCGCCCCCGCTCCTTTGACTTCCGCCCTCATTGCCTGTCCGCATGGATTTTCCACCCGTACGGGCGGCGTGAGCGAGGGGGATTTTGCATCCTTAAATCTCGGAATGAACCGCGGAGATCATCCATCCCGTGTGAGCGAGAACTGGAACCGCTTTCTTGCAGCTGTCGGGATCGGGCAGCGCACCTTTGTCTGCGGGCACCAGGTACACGGGAATATCGTTCATATCGCGAGCAGAGATGATTTGCGTCCGGCATACGGCGCGGGGGAACTGATCAAAGCGGACGGTTATGTGACGAGAGAGAGGAAGGTACCGCTGGCGATTTTTACAGCGGACTGTGTCCCCCTGTTGCTCCATGATCCTGTCAACGGGGTGATCGGAGCGCTTCACTGCGGCTGGAGAAGTACGGTTTCGGATATCGAAAAAAACGCCATTGTAAAAATGACGGCGCTGGGAGCAAAGCCGGGGGAGATCAGGGCGGCGATCGGTCCCGCGATCGAACAGTGCTGTTTTGAAGTCGGTGCGGAAGTCATCGCGGCGGCAGGCGCACTGATCGGGGAAGCGGCGGCGGCACGGTTCACGCAGCAGCACGGAGACAAGTTCCTTCTGGATCTGAAAGGGGTGGTCAGAGAACGGCTCCTGCTGTTGGGGGTAATGAGCGAACACATTGACCTTGTCGGGGCGTGTACGATGTGCCATCCGGAAACCTATTGGTCACACAGGGTTGCAGGCGGCGAGCGGGGAAGTCAGGCATCCGTGATCATGCTGGAGTGAAATTTCAGATACGGAATTTAAGTTTACATAACTCAAACCAAAGGATCACAGAAGTTTTTTGAATTTTTGATGAGAAAATAGTTGAAAATGACAGAAAAATGCATTATAACATTGATATAAGTGTCAATTATTGACATAAATCACGATTCATCATATATGTGACAATTAACGAATTTCCCTGCAGGGGAAGCATGTTTTTGTGCTGCAAGGACGTGATTTACAGGAAAGATCAAATGGAGGTAGTATAAATGTCAGAGAAACAGGTTACAACATGCCAACAGAAGGTTAAGGAAATGAGAAAACTGACCGGAATGACCAGAAAGGCTTTTTGCGAGCATTATGAGATTCCTTACCGTACCGTTACCGAGTGGGAACGCGGGAACAGAAACGCACCGGATTACCTTTTGCGCATGATGGAATATTATGTCAAAATGGACATGATGAACAAGATCAGGAAATGATTTCAATTCGGACAGAGTGTGCCGGATCATTGGATAGACAGAAGGGAACAGATAGAGAAGAAGGAACGCCGGTT
>CAZNCH010000055.1:0-12402 GCA_964571555.1 uncultured Lachnospiraceae bacterium
CCAGTCATACATATCTGAATATTTATGGGCGCTGACTTCCCATGAGAAATCCGCCTGCATGCCGCGCTCGATGATCTTGTTCCAGTCACGCTTCTTATTCGCGAAGACATGCTGTGCATAACGCACGGTATTGAGCATTTCATGCGCATTGTAGTTGCCGAAAGAGAAGCCGGTACCGGTGCCCTCATATTCATTGTAAGGCTGCACCGTATCTTTCAAGCCGCCCGTCTCGCGCACGATCGGCACCGTTCCGTAGCGAAGCGCCATCAACTGAGAGAGGCCGCAGGGCTCAAACAGCGATGGCATCAGGAACGCATCGGACGCCGCATAGATCTTATGAGACATTTCCTCGGAATAATAGATGTTACTCGAAACCTGATCACCGAACTTCCAGTCGAAATGACGGAACATGTTCTCGTAGTTCCAATCGCCGGTGCCCAGAATCGCAAACTGCACGTTCATCCGGCACATTTCTTCCATCATGAACGCCACCAGATCGAAACCCTTCTGATCGGTCAGACGCGAAACCACGCCGATCAGGAATTTCTTGTCGTCCTGTGCAAGTCCGAGTTCTTCCTGCAGGGCGCGCTTATTCTTGATCTTCTCTTTCCTGAAATTCTCCACATTATAATTCTTCTTAATGAAAGGATCCGTTTCCGGATTGTATTCCTGATAGTCGATGCCGTTCACAATCCCGCGCAGGTCTCTGCTCCTTGCGGCAAGCAGTCCGTCCAGCCCTTCCCCATAAAACGGCGTCTTGATTTCTTCTGCATAGGTATCGGAAACCGTTGTAATCGCATCCGCATAGACCAGACCGCCCTTCAGCATGTTCCCTGCCTTGTACGCCTCAAGTTTATCCGGCGAGAAGAGATAGTCCGGCAGCCCGGAATAAGCCTTCAGTGTCTCCACGTCCCACACGCCCTGAAACTTTAAGTTGTGAATCGTCATCACGCTCTTGATCCCGCGGAAGAACTCGTTTCTCTGGAAACTGTCCTTTAAATATACCGGAACCAGTCCGGTCTGCCAGTCATGACAGTGGATGAGATCAGGTTTGAAATCGAGCACCGGCAGCACGGAAAGCACCGCCTTGGAATAGAAGCAGAATTTCTCGATATCCCACTTCACATCCCCGTAAGGTCTGTCTCCGCTGAAATAATACTCGTTGTCGATGAAATAATACTGCACGCCGTCCAGTTTCATTTCGAAAATCCCGACATACTGGGTGCGGGAACCGATGTCCATATAGAAATGGTTGACATAATTCATTTCTTTTCTGAACTTCTCCGGAATACAGAGATACTTCGGAAGAATCACCCTGACGTCAAAATACTTCTTGTCAAAACAACGCGGCAGCGATCCGACGACATCCGCCAGTCCGCCGGTCTTGATAAACGGCACGCTCTCCGATGCAGCAAATAATATTTTCTTCATATCACACACTCCTTTGGTTTACATCACCATATATCCCTCTGTGAAAATCATTTCCCGTCGGTTTTCTTCTTCTTCTTTCCTCTGCGGCTCATCGTTCGAATCAACTTCACAATTCCGACGATGAGCAGGGCAACCAGCAGCAGTACAAGCACGATCACACCCAGAATGCCCCAGAAGAATCTGTTTGTATTCCGAAACAGCGACCGGGGACTGTAACTGTCCGTTACGATCTTGCGATCGTGAGACAAAGCATAGTATTCCGGAAACTGGCTGATCCCCTCCGCATTCCGCTCAAAAGATTCCATATACGTTGCAATTGCAACCCATGCCTTTAATTCCGTCCCGTCCGCATTGTAAACGATCCCGTCATTGTAATCGGTCAGCGGCGATCCGTCCGCCGTCTTCGGAACAACGGAGAGCAAACCGTAAGAGAGACTTGTCACCTGTGCGACCATCAGACAGGAATAGAGGTCGGTAACAACATGGTACAACTTTTCGTCCTCAATCTCAACCCGCTCATCCGTCCTGACCTGCGTTCCGGTCAGCCACGCGTCGCTCACCTTATTCAGCGCCATTCGGTGCGGATTGTATTCAAAGGAAAGACCGCTCAAATACAATCTGGCGTCCGTCATCAGATCGGAGATCGTCGCATCCACCTCCGCAACCGTCTTTAATTCCGCGCCGGACAAATAAAACTCCACCATCGGGTAGCCGATCGAATCATCCGCACCGGAACCCAGAGAAAAAGCGCGAAAGGCGTCCGTGGGCGTCTGCTTCCCGTGATAAAAAGTATCGCGGATCGTTCCGGACGGCGCAACCGCCACGTCGACCGCAGCACCGCTTGGATCATTCTGCATCACCGCATACCGATAAGCGTCCGCAATGAAACTGCCGAGGTTGTGTTCGGTATGAATATAACAGAGATCATCGACCGTATCGAACTCGATATGGTTCTCCGCAATCACCTCATCCGTGCTATAGCCGTAACCGCGCATATAGTCCCGATTCACCTTTTCCAAGAATACTTCCAGCTCACTTAAGATCTCAGGATCTTCCGGAATCCCTTCATTCAGTTCGATATTCTCATATTTATCGCAATGCCATCTGCCGGACGCATCCTGCGTGAAATGTCCGCTCCCGAGATAATAACCGTAGTTGCCGCAGCATAGAATCGAGGTCTTCCCGACCACGGTCGGCTGCTCCAACACGGTGTGCGTATGTCCGCTGATAATCACATCCAGATCCGGTACCGCCGCAGCGAGCAGTTCATCTTCCGAACGCGTCGGATCTTCGTTGACGCCGCTGTGAGAGACGCAGATAATGATGTCCGCATCCTCGTCCCGCTTGATTTTCTCCACCGTTTTCTTTGTGCTTTGAATCGGATCGAGCCAGGTCAGTTCACACCTGGGCGCGCACGCTAACGCATCCTTGCCGAAGACGCCTGTCACCGCGATGCGCACGCCGTTCTTCTCCATCATCACATAATCCTGTATCCCGTAGGCTTGCAGCGATTTATAAATCGCCTGCGATCCTTCGTTCTCGGAAGTCCAGTCAAAGTTGTTGACAACCATCCGCGGCAGCGGATCTCCGGATGCAACCGCCGCTTCAAACATCTGCGCAAGCGGAGCGGAACCATAGTCGAAATCATGGTTTCCGAATGTCGTCACGTCAAAGCCGAGCCTGCCCATCATGCGGAGTTCCACTGCATCCGTTGCATAAATCGTCTGGTAGAGGGTTCCCATTGCGGCATCACCGCCGTCTAAAAGCAGTGTTTCCGGCTTCTGTTTCCGATATGCATCGATCGCGGTCTTCATTCTTGCCAGACCGCCGACCGTGATCTCTTTCCCGCTTCCCCGCTGCTTCGCCTTAAAACTGTCCAGATTGGAATGCAGATCATGAATGAACAGCAGATCCACTTCCTTCCCCTCCGCCGCAGCCACGGGAAGTTTCGGGAAACTGCCGACGAAAAATGTCAACGCAAGCAGCACTGCGGTAACCGATCGAAGAATTCTTCTTACACTCACTTTTATTTCCGCTCCTCTTTTATCCCTTCTTTGGTTTCATCCGCCAACTGCTTCATCTCGTCGGCGCTGGTCAGCACGCTCTTTGTCACTTCGCTTCCGGACAGCATTCTGGCAAGTTCCCTGATGCTTGACTCCCGATCCAGCGTTTCCACATCGGTCACGGTGCGTCCGTTGACAACGCTCTTTCGGATTTCGTAATGCACATCAGCCATTGCCGCAATCTGGGGCAGATGCGTCACACAGATCACCTGGTGCCCTGCCGACAGATATGCCAGTTTCTCCGAGACCTTTTGCGCGGTTCTGCCGCTGATGCCGGTGTCGATCTCATCAAAGATCAGCGTCGGAACCTGATCCTTATCGGACAACACCGCCTTGAGTGCGAGCATAATTCTGGAGAGTTCACCGCCGGACGCCACATGGATCAAAGGCTTGACTTTCTCTCCCGGATTCGTACTGATCCGATATTCCACATGATCGAAGCCGTTTGCGCTCAACTCCTCTTCCGACGGTTCCACTGCAATTTCAAACCGAGCTTCCAAAAAGTTCAGATCAATGAGTCCCTTTTGCAGTTCATCGGCAAGATGCGCAGCTTCCCTGCATCGGATTTCGGAGATTCTGCGTGCCAGGATCAGGCAGGCTTCCTTCTGATCCGCCACCATCTTCGTAAGGTCGGCAAGGAAAGTCTCGTAATCCCGCAGATGCGTCAAACGCTCTTCCAATTCTTCCCGATAAGCGAGCGCCTTCTCAAGGCTTCCGCCGTATTTATTCTTGAGGCGGTTCAGCAGATTCAGACGTTCCTCGCAGTCAACGAACTCCTGCTCCTCGAAACACAGCCCTTTCTCATATACTGCAATGCTCCGGTTAAAATCATTCAACAGATTATCCAGATCCGTCAGTTGGGACAGCAGCCCATCCAGTTCCTCATCGTAATCGGCAACGGAACGCAGTTCGATGATCGCCCGTCCGATACCGCTCCCCGCGCCTTCCTGCGAATCGTAGCCCGTCGACAGATGTACTGTCGAAACCGCCGATGCGATCTTCCTCGCATTCGACATCTTACGGTAATCGCTCTCCAACTGCTCATCCTCGCCGACCGTCAGCTTCGCCGCTTCAATCTCCTGCAATTCGAATTCCGCAAGTTCGATCTCACGCTCCCTGTTCGCGCCCGTTTCCCCGGCTGCAAGAAGTTGCTTCTTCAACTCCTGATATTTCGCATATTCGGATGCAAGCTGCTCCGTATAGATACTCAGTTCCTCACCGCAATAGGCGTCCAGAATCGCCCGATGCTTCGCCCGGTAGAGCAGGGACTGGTGTTCATGCTGTCCGTGAATATCGATCAGAACGGAAGACATCTCCCGCAGCGCCGCAGCCGACACACTCTCGCCGTTCACACGACAGACGCTCCTGCCGTTTGTAATCTTCCGCTGCAGCACGATTTCTCCGTTATCATTGGGCAGATCGAGCCGCGCAAGCATCTCTTCCTGCTCCTTGGTATCAATGGTGAAAATCAATTCGCAAAGCGCATATTCGGCGTCTTCCCTGATCACGTCTTTAGGCACGCGCTGACCGAGCGCAAAATTCACGGCGTCGATGATAATGGACTTGCCTGCGCCGGTCTCGCCGCTCAAAACGTGCATTCCCTGATGAAATTGAATTTCGATCTCATCGATCAAAGCAATATTTCTGACATGTAAACTCTGCAACATATTCTCTTACCTATGGATGCAACATAGTTCCCAACATATGCATCACCTCTCTGGTATCCTCGACCGTTCGGATCGCGCACATAATTGTATCATCGCCCGCAATACAGCCGACCATGGAATCGATCTGCATCGAATCCAACGCCGCCGCCACCGCCATCGCCATGCCGGACACCGTCTTGATCACCAGAATGTTCATCGCCATATCCATGGACACCACACCGTCCTTGAAGACCCGCGCGTACTTCTCCACTGTTCCTGTAGCGGCGCTCTCCTGCTGCGCATAATGCTGCCGTCCGCTCTTTCGATTCACCACCTTGATCAGATGCAGCTGCTTGATATCCCTCGATACCGTCGCCTGCGTCACGCAGAAGCCCGCATCATTCAGTCTTCCCGCGAGTTCTTCCTGCGTCTCGACCTCATGCCGTTTGATGATTTCGATGATTTTCTCATGTCTTAAGTTCTTCATTTTAGCCCTCTGACATCTTTCTGGAGAGAATCTTCAAGAAACTCTCGCGGCTCAATTTCACGATTCTGGTGGTTTCCACAGCCTTTGCTATCGTGATCGCATCTCCCGGCTGCAGCCGCATCTCGCTTGCGCCGTCAAACGACGCCGCGGCAATGCTCCCGCTGTCATGACGGGATCTGACGATTTCTACACGGATACGATCCTGTGCCGACAGCACGATGCTGCGCGAATTCAGGTTGTGAGGGCAGATCGGCGTGAGCAGGATCGCTTCCGCATCCGGCTCCACGATCGGCCCGCCCGCCGACAGATTGTATGCCGTCGATCCGGTTGGCGTCGAAAGGATCATGCCGTCCGCAGTATAGTTGCCCAACAACATATCGTTGACAAAAATCACAAAATGCAGCGCTTTCAGCGCACCGCACCTGGAAATCACGATATCGTTCAATGCGGTGAAACGGCGATCCCCGCCCATGCTTCCCGCGAGCATCATCCGCTTCTCGATCTCGTACTCCTCCGCGACGAGCCGCTCGATCATGACAGGCACCTGTTCCGTCTCAACCTCCTGCAGAAAGCCGAGCGTACCGAGATTCACCCCGATGAGCGGCACGCGCCCCGCAACCATGCCCGCCGCCTGAATCATCGTACCGTCCCCGCCGAGCACGATCATACATTCCACATCCTCAGGCGGAAAATAGGGTTCCTCCGGCATCTCATAGCGCCGCAGCACCTCGGAAGTGCAGGTACAGCCCTTTTCCGTCAGCAGTTCGCAGATCCGCCGCATTTCCTGTATTGCAGCTTCCTTATCCCCATTTGTCATAATATGAAATACACGCATATTCGCTCCGTTTATTTAAGTTCCCCGTGTGCGCGCTCCACGACCGCACGGATCCCCGCTTCATGAATCGACGTTATGTTAACTTGCGTCCTGTAACAATCATCCATTTTCTTTTCCGCTTTCCACTGACGCAGATGACAGAGGTATTCAATATTGCCCTCGGGTCCCTTGATCGGGGAATGGGTCAGTCCGAGCACGAGAAAACCGTTCTCTTCACAGATCTTTTGAACCTTACGAATCACTTCTTCGTGTACCGACCGATCTCTGACAACGCCCTTCTTGCCGACCTTCTCCCTTCCCGCTTCAAACTGCGGTTTGATAAGACAGACCATTTCACCGCCCTCCGCAAGCAGAGGCACCGCCGCCGGCAGGATCTTGCTCAATGAAATAAAGGATACGTCCACGCTTGCGAAATCGATCGTCTCCGGAATCTGTTCCTTCGTCACATAGCGGAAATTCGTTTTCTCCATGCAGACGACCCGCGGATCGTTACGCAGTTTCCAGTCGAGCTGCCCGTGTCCCACATCGACGGAATACACCCTCGCAGCTCCGTTTTGCAGCATACAGTCCGTAAACCCGCCCGTAGAAGCGCCGATATCCATACAGACCGCGCCGGCAAGCGTCAGCGAGAATTCCCGCAGCGCTTTCTCCAATTTGAGTCCGCCTCTGCTGACATATTTCAGCGGGTGCTCTTTCACGACAAGTTCCAGCCCTTCCGTTTCAAATGTCGAACCGGCCTTGTCTTCTCTCTGTCCCCTGACGAAGACATTGCCGGACATAATGATTGCCTTTGCCTTCTCTCTGCTCGCCGCGAATCCGCGGTTCATAAGAATCACATCCAAACGTTCTTTCATCTTTCGTTCCGGATCGTTGCGTTCTCGCTCTGCAGCCCCGCATAGACCGTCAGGATCTTCGCCGTAATGCTTTGCGCGTCGATCGCCGTCTCCTTCTTCAGAATATCCACATTGCCGTGTTCGATATAGTCGTCCGGCAGGGCGGAAATCAGAACATGCGCAGGCAAATCGTGATCCGACACATAATCGAGCACCTTTTCCCCGAAACCGCCGCATCTGACATTTTCTTCCATGGTCACGATCAGCCGATGCGTTTTGCTCAGTTCCGCAATCATTTCCTCGTCTATGGGCTTCATAAAGCGGGCGTTCACAAGCGAACAGGAAAACCCTCTGTCCTTGAGATCATGCCGAACCGCCTCGGCGCACTGCACCTGGCTGCCGGCGGCAAGCAGCACAATATCCTCTTCTTCATAGAGAGATTCCGCCTTTCCGTACACGACGGGTTCCCTGAAATTCTGCAGTCCGTCATAAGCATGTCCTCTCGGATAGCGGATCGCAACCGGACCGTACATTGTCAGCGCGAACTTCATCATATCCGACAGTTCCCATTTATTCTTCGGCGACATCACCGTCATATTCGGAATCGAAGACAGGAACGAAAGATCGAACAAGCCCTGATGCGTCTCGCCGTCGCTTCCGACAAGCCCTGCCCTGTCAATCGCGAAGATCACCGGAAGATTCTGAATGCAGACGTCGTGCAGAATCTGATCGTAAGAACGCTGCAAAAAGGAAGAATAGATCGCAACAATCGGGCGCAGACCGCCCGCCGCGAGTCCTGCCGCAAAGGTCACGGCGTGTTCTTCCGCAATCCCCACATCGAAGAACCGATCGGGGAATTGGTTCGCAAAGCGCTTCAACCCCGTTCCGTCCGGCATTGCCGCAGTGATCGCGCAAACGTCAGGATGTCTTGCCCCGAGCTTGCACATGATCGTTGCGAAAACATCCGTATAGTTCGCCTTCGTCCGATTGCTGCTCGGCAGACCGGTTTCAATGTCGAAAGGCTCCGCCCCGTGGAATCTGGCGGGGTGCCGTTCCGCCGGCGGATATCCCTTTCCCTTTCTGGTATTCACATGCACAAGCACACATTTCGGAATCTTTCTTGCCTCTCTGAAAATCTCCGTCATCGTCTCGATGTCATGCCCGTCCACAGGTCCCAAATAGGTGATGCCCATATCTTCAAAGAACATCCCGGGCACGATGAGCTGTTTCAGACCGCTTTTATATTTCTTGAGCTTGTCCACCACATTTTCGCCCTTGGGAAGACGGTTTAAGATATTCTCCATATTGATCTTGAAATCCCGATACGGTTCCGCCGTACGGATCTTCCCAAGGTACTTCGAAACGCCGCCGACATTCTCCGCGATCGACATATTGTTATCATTCAAAATGATCACATAGTTTGTCTTGAGTCGGGACGCATTGTTCAGCGCCTCATACGCCATGCCGCCGGTCAGCGCACCGTCTCCGATCACGGCGAAAACGCCATGATTTTCACCCTTCAAATCCCTTGCCTTGACCAGTCCCAACCCCGCCGAGATGGATGTCGAACTGTGCCCCGTATCGAACGCGTCGCAGGGCGACTCCTTCCGTTTCGGGAAACCGCTCATGCCGCCGTACTTCCGAAGTTCGTTGAACCCGTCCCTTCTTCCAGTCAGAAGTTTATGCGTATAGGACTGGTGCCCCACGTCCCAGACGACCTTGTCTTCCGGGAAATGCATCGAGAGGTGGAGTGCCATAGTCAGTTCCACACAGCCCAAATTGGATCCCAGATGACCGCCGGTCACGCTGATTTTCTCGACGAGGAAGGCTCTGATTTCCTCGGCAAGCTTTCCGTAATCCGCTCTGTCAACGGAATAGATATCATTCGGTTTCAAAATACTGTCTAAAATCATACTCCCAAACCTCTATTTGATCCTTCCGATCAGAGATAACACAAGTTCCTTCAGGAAATCGTTCGAATCGGGCAATGAGTTCAGTTCGTCGATCGACTGCTTTGAATAGGTTTCCACCGCCTGCTTTGAAGCCTCGATGCCGTGCAGGGCAACGTAGGTCGTCTTGCGGTTCTTCTGATCCGATCCGATCGGCTTGCCGAGCACTTCCTGTGTGGATGTCACATCAAGAATATCATCCTGAATCTGGAAAGCGATCCCGACCTTGCGCGCGATGCTCTCAAACTGCGCCACGGTACTTTCCTCCGCACCCGCAAGGATCGCCCCTGTCATCAGAGCCGCTTCCATGAGTGCCGCCGTCTTCAGTTCGAAGACAAAACGCAGTTGCGCATCCGTCAGCTGCCGATGCAGGCGTTCCGCTTCCACATCCACGGTCTGACCGCCGACCATACCGAAGATGCCGGACTTCTTCGCAAGAACACGCAGTGCGCGCGCCACCCGCGGCGCTTCCTCTGCGGAAGCCTGATCAAATGCCCGCAACGCGGTCTCGTATGCGAAATTGAGCAGTGCGTCCCCTGCCAGAATCGCCATATCCTCGCCGTAAACCACATGGCAGGTCTTCCGACCGCGCCGGTAGTCGTCGTTATCCATCGCCGGAAGGTCGTCATGCACAAGAGAATAGGTATGAATCATTTCAATTGCCGCCATAAACGGCTCCACCAACGTCCCCGTGCCGCCGCACATCGTAAACGCTTCCCGCATCAGCACCGGGCGCAGACGCTTTCCGCCGGAAAACAGACTGTATTCCATGGCGGACATCACCGTTTTCTGATGGCTGTCGTCAACGATGCGACCGTATTTCTCAAGCACCGCAGAAGCCGCGTCCGTCCGCTTTTTTAATTCTTCACTGAAAATCATCCAATTCCCCTTCGCCATTGAGCGTAAGCACCTGTTTCTCCACCGTATCGATCCGTTTGGCGCAGTCCTTCAACTGCTCCATTCCTCTTTTATAAAGCACGAAAGAATCCTCCAGCGGCAGTTCCTCCTGCCGCATCTTCTCAAGCGTTTCTTCTATCTCCTGAAACAACGCTTCAATCGAGGGTTGCTGTGCGCCATCGTTCTTCGTCCCGTTTTGTTTTGTTTCGCTCATCCCTGTTTCCATCCTGCTCATATCCTGCTCCCATAGATTCATACTGACAAACTGCCGGCGCTATGTCGGAAGTCTGTCCTCAGTCACTTCCGTGATCTTGGCTCCGATTCTGCCGTCTGAAAGCCGAAGCATGAGATGCTCACCGACTCCCGCCTGTTCGATGCCTGTCAACGGCTTCCCGTTTGCCGTTGCATAGACGAAGCCGCCCTGCAACCGATCCAGCGGCGAAAGCGCCTTCAACTGCTCGATCTTCAGTTGCAGGCGGTGCCGATCCCGTTGCAGCAGATGTTGTATCTGACCCTGCAGCGCCTCAAATAGGTTGACATAATTCATTCTCTGTTCTCTGATCCTGGCTTCCGGACGAAAAGCGCTCACCCGCATCAGCATTGTATTCAGGCGATTCCGTTCCTGCTTGAGCCTGCCGCTCATTTCCTGTGACAGGCTGAACCGAAACGCGGCAAGCCGCTCTGAAAAATCCTGATAAGAAAATACCGTAAGTTCCGCCGCCGCAGAAGGCGTCGGCGCTCTGAAATCCGCCACATAATCGGAGATCGTCGTATCCGTTTCGTGTCCGACCGCCGAAACGATCGGTACGGAACAGGCGAACACCGCTCTGGCAACAATCTCCTCATTGAATGCCCAAAGATCCTCAATCGAGCCGCCGCCGCGCCCGATGATGATGACGTCAACACCCAGCGCTTCCAAGGTACGAATCCCGTTCACAATGCTTGCGGCAGCGCCCTCTCCCTGCACCTGCGCCGGATAGAGAATCAACTGCACATAGGGATTCCTTCGCGCCGCGATATTCATGATATCACGCACCGCCGCACCGGTAGCCGCCGTTACAACACCGATCTTCCCCGCATATTTCGGAAGCGGTTTCTTATAGGAAGGATCGAACATCCCCATCTCTTCGAGTTCCCGTTTTAACTGCTCGAATCTGACATAGAGATCTCCCGCGCCGTCCAATTTGATCTCGCGGGCATAGAGTTGATATTTGCCGTCCCGCTCATAAACCTCGATGGAGCCGAATACCACGATCTGCTGCCCTTCCTGCATCACGAATTTCAAACCGGCTCTGGAGCCGGCAAACATCACGCAAGCAAGGGTGCCCGATTGATCCTTCATGGTAAAATAAATGTGACCTGAGGAGTGGTACTTAACGTTGCTGGCCTCTCCTTTTACATAAATAGAACGCAGCATGAAATCCTGCGAAAACATGTTTTTGATATATGAATTGACCTGATAAACGGAATAAACATTATTCATCATCCGACGCTTTGGCCAGTTTGGCAAGAATACCGTTGATAAACGAAGACGATTCCTCCTGACCGAATTTCTTCGCCAGTTCTACCGCTTCATTGATGGCAACACTGACCGGAATATCCTCATCATATTTCATTTCATAAACCGCCAGCCGAAGAATCGTCAAATCGACTTTTCCAAGGCGCGAGATCTTCCACCCTTTGGCTGCTGAATCAATCAGTTCATCCAATTCGGGGATTCTCTCTCTGATGCTCAAATACTTGTCGGTGATATACTTCTCATCCCCTGCGGCAAGCCTGATATCCTCACTGACGCCCTCCGCCTCGGTTCCCATCAGGGGATTCTCGAAGTAATGTACGAGTTGATCCGGCATGTCTTCGATTCGGTTGAATTCCACGCGAAACAGCAGTTTAAAAATGTGTTCACGAAGCTGCGCTCTGGTCATCCTATGCCTGACCTTTCATGTCAATGCCTTCCACACGAATCCGTATCTCCTTGACGGAGAGACCGGTCATCGTCTCAATGGCAGTCTTGATTCTCTCCTGCACCTTCCGGCAAACGTCGGGAATATGATAACCGTACTTGATGATCAGACCGATATTCACTATACAGGCTGCGCCGTCCATTTCCACCTTGATTGCCTTGCCCGAAGACTTCAGACCCACGATATTCATCAGTTCAACGGGAACATTTCCTGCGGTCGCGGAAACCCCTTCTACCTCCGTAGCGGCGATTCCGGCAATATGTGCAACCACATCATCGGCAATCCGAAGTTCACCGA
>CAZNCH010000056.1:0-12200 GCA_964571555.1 uncultured Lachnospiraceae bacterium
CGCCGAAGAACGCGCCCAGCATGGAACCGACGCCGTCACCGAGCAGTGTACGATGAAGACCGGGATCCTCAAGCAGATCCTTTTCAATGATCGTGGACAGATTCTTGTGATCGGCGATATGCTCGGCAAATACAACGAATGCAACCGGAATGTAAGCCGCCGCAACGGTAGCGACAAAACTCGGGGTAACCGCGCTTAATCCCCGTGCCGCAGTCACAAAGGTAAAGGTCGGAACCCACTGCATGTGATCGAATTTCGAGAAGTCAATTACCAGCAAGGCTGCGTTTCCGGTAGCGCTTCCGATGAGGGTGAAAATCGCCGCCGTTATGTAACCGGCGCAAATTCCGATAATAAACGGGATCATTTTCATCATCTTCTTCCCGAAAACGGAACAGAGAATTGTCGTGAACAGGGTGATTAAACCGCAGATCACACAGACATAGGTGGAAGTCGCATAGGTTCCCGCGGAATTGGTGAGGTCGCCGATCGCATTGCCTGCAAGCGACAAACCGATGATGGCAACCGTGGGACCGATGACAACGGCAGGCATCAGTTTGTTGATCCAGTTTACACCGACGCATTTCACGATGAGCGCGATCACCGCATAGACAAGACCTGCGAAAATCGCACCTAAGATCAGTCCGACATAGCCGGCTTCCATGGAAGCCGCGCCGCCGAAGGCTGCAAACATGGAGCCGATAAAGGCAAAGGAAGAACCTAAGAATACAGGGCTCTTGAACTTGGTGAAGAGCAAATAGATCAGCGTGCCGGCACCGGCGCCGACCAATGCGGCCGAAGGGGACATGTCGTTTCCGATAATCGCAGGAACAGCGATGGTCGCCGCAAGAATCGCAAGCATCTGCTGGAGCGCAAATATAAGGGTTTGTCCAAACTTCGGTCTGTCTTCAACTTGATACGTTAGTTTCATACATCCTCCAATCCATAGCACATTTGATAAATTGTATTTGGGCAAAAAAAAATAGAACGAGCCTCTCAAAGAATAGAGTAAATCTATTTTTTCTCGTAAAAAATATACCACATCTTGTGTATGACTGTAAAGTAAAAAATATATTTTGCGTTGACAAAATATTTTATCTGTGCTATATTAACTGTACTAGCAGTGCTAGTACACACAAACAGGTTGGGGCTTGCGGCTGTACTGCGTTTCCCTCTATGATGTCTTTAATCAAACGAAAAGGCAGTTTGCCAAATCGCGGTGCAGCCGAAAGAACCGAATATCCACAGGAGGGAAGTCATGATTCAAATCGACTATCAGGACAAACGCCCCATCTATGAACAGGTGGCGGAACGTTTCAAACAACTGATTGTCAGGGGAATTCTGAAACCGGACGAGAAATTGCCGTCTGTCAGATCTCTTGCCATCGACCTCTCCATCAATCCCAATACCATTCAAAAAGCTTATCAGGAACTTGATCGAACGGGCTTTACTTATTCAGTGAAGGGGCGCGGGAATTTTATCGCTCCGGAAACAAGTTGGAAGCAAGACGCCTCGGAGGAATCTCTTCTGAAACTGAAAGAGTTATTGAGAGAGTTGGAAGCATTGGGACAGAGCGGAGACGAGATCATAAATATCGTCAGAGAGGAAGTGATAAAGCTATGATTGAAATCAGAAATGTGAGTAAACGCTTCGATACGATCGATGCCGTATGTCATCTCTCCACTGTCATGGAAGATGCAACGGTCTTCGGTCTGGTCGGAACGAACGGCGCAGGGAAGAGCACGCTGCTGCGTATGATTGCAGGGGTGCTGAAGCCGGATGCGGGAAGTATATTGATAGATGGCGAAGATGTATATGAGAACGAACATGCCAAGAAGAAGGTCTTCTATATTTCAGACGAGCAGTTCTTCTTTGTGTCTTCCACGCCCGAAGAGATGTGCGAATTCTATATGAACGTGTACGAGAACTTCGACAAGAGCAGGTTCTTGGAGTTGCTCAAGAAGTTCAACCTCGACAAACGCCGCAAAATTTCAACGTTTTCCAAGGGAATGAAGAAGCAGCTCTCCGTCATTTACGGCGTCTGTGCGAATACAAAGTATTTGCTCTGCGACGAAACCTTCGACGGTTTGGATCCCGTGATGCGTCAGGCGGTAAAACGACTGTTTGCGGCGGACATGGAAGACAGACAAATGACGCCCGTTATTGCATCTCACAACTTGAGAGAGTTGGAAGACATCTGCGATCACGTCGGTCTTCTTCATCAAGGCGGTATTCTCTTCTCCCGTGACATGGATGATATGAAGTTGAATATCCACAGAATACAGTGTGTGTTTGCGGACGATGAAGATCGTCTCCGCTTCCAGGACGGTCTCGATCTTCTCACCGAAGAGGTCAGGGGCTCCTTGCACACCTTGACAGTGCGCGGCGCCAGGGCGCAACTGGAAGACCGGCTGAGGGCAACGCAGACGATCTTCGCCGAAATTCTTCCGCTTTCGTTGGAAGAGATCTTTATCAGTGAAACGGAGGTGGTTGGTTATGACGTCAACAACATCATTGAATAAATTATTTCTTTTTGAACTGAAAAAACGCGCCTGGGCGTATGTCATCATGCTGCTCGCCATTCTGTTCGTGCAGCCCGTCAGCCTTCTGATGACGATCGAGAACATGGAAATGCAGTCGTATTTCACCAGAGCCGAGATTCTTCGAAACATCAGCTACCATATTACGCAGTGGTTCGGCAATCGCGGAGTTCTCTTCGCGCTGACCGGCTTCGCCTGCGCAATGATCTGCTTTGCCTTTGTCTACAACAGGGCTTCCGTGGATCTCTACCACTCTCTTGCAATCAGAAGAGAGAAACTGTTCCTGGTGAAATATCTGTCCGCGATCCTTCCGGTGCTACTGATACAGTTCATCGGACTGCTGCTCACTTTGCTCGTGCTCAGCAGCAAAGGCTATATGACAGGAATACTCTATCGGAGTCTGCTCATGGAGTCCTATCGGAATCTGGTTGCTTTCTTTCTGTATCTGCATCTGACCATTATTGCCATCATGCTGACCGGAAGGCTCGTCATCGGAGTTTTCGGCGCTCTGACACTGGCAGGATATGCGATGTTTCTGTCCGTCGTACTGAAAGAATACTACAGCGCCTTCCTGCAGACCTATTTTTCCAGCCTTTCCGATCAACCGATCTGGCTGCTTCTGCTGGATCCGTCCTCTGTATTTGGCAGGAATTTCAGTACAACGAACGACGTTTCCGGCTTGCTTTTCATCCTTCTGGTCGAAGCAGCCGTGCTCTTTGCGGTTTCTCTTGCGCTCTATCGGTTACGTCCCTCGGAGAAGACCAATGTCAACTTGTGCTACCATATTTCGAAGCCTATCATCCGAATTCCGGTTGTGCTTCTGGCAGCGCTCTGCGGCGGCATATTCGTCTTCCGTACCGCCTATGCTTTGAATGCTTTTTGGTACTGGTCGGCATTCATCGTCTGCGGGCTGCTTGCGCATCTTACAATCGAACTGATCTATGAGCAGGATATCAGGAAGTTATTTGCGCACCCTGTGCAGCTGGCGGCAGGTCTGCTGACGGCGGCGGTAATCGCTCTTGTTTTCCAATATGATCTGACTTCCTACGACAGGTTCATTCCGAAACAGGCGAAAGTGGAAAGCGTCGGAGTACAGTTTTTCAATCTCGAAAACGAGATCGGATATTTTAAAGAGAACCCTGACGCACTGGAGGAATTTGAGCGCTGGCAGTATCAGGATCCCGGTCTGATCTTTTTGAAGGAACTGAAGCTTCCATACATTGACGACGCCGTTACGCTTGCAAACGCCGGCATTTCCAACTTAAATCCCGAACGTTCCGCGTTCGCAAGACGGCGTCAAAGTGTAGGTCAGATTTACGAGCCCGAACCGGAAATGCTTATTTACGCAATCTGTTATCACTACAGGTCAGGAAAAGACGTTTACAGAACCTATCATGCGCCGGTTGAACAGGTTTATGCTGCGGTTGCGAACATCTATGAAAGCAGAGAATTTAAGGAAACGCTCTACCCGTTGTCCGACATTGTTGAGAAAGGTCTCGTCACCACGATGACCGCCAGCGGTTATTCGGACACCCCCGCATTCACGCAGGATGATGTCAATTTAAAGAAATTCCTGCGCGCTTATGAGAAAGACCTGGAGAACAGAAATCTGAATACGCTGAAAGAGCGTCCGATCATGCGTCTGCAATCCTATGATATGAAGACCTATATGAATTTCTTGAGCGGCTATTGTCTCTACGAGAGCGATTCCAATACGGTTTCCTATTTAAAGAGCGTAGGCATCGACATCGCCGAGCATAAGTTCAACCTCACGCCGGAGCAGATTACCACCATTGTACTCCACGATTATTCCGGCGAAGACGGCTACAATGCGGAAGCGGTCACGCTGACCATGCCGGAGGACAGGGAGCGAATCGAGGAAACCTTGTCCGTACTGATCCCGCAGGCGTTCTGCTACAGCAACAATGTCCTGCATCCCTGCAATCAAATGTTTGATGCGGAAGTGAATTATATCAACGCAAACGGGATGCCGACCACCTGCTACTGCACTGCGCCCTACGGCGTCTTCCCCTAAACGGGAATTCGAATCGGGAACCAGGAACCAAAAACCGGAAAGAAACGAGCGGCAGATTCACTCTGCCGCTCGTTTCTTTCAGCCGCTCTTTGAAGCGCCTACGGAAGGTCTGATCTGGTAATATTTCGAACCCAGCCTTTTGAGAAGTAATGTTTGAAGACCCAGGGCCACTTGACGAATTCATCCGTACAGAGGATGAAATAGACCCAGATTACGGGCAGTTTGAACACGAAAGCTGCCAGAAAGCCCATCGGAAGCGCATAGCCCCACATATCGATCGCATCGCAGATCATACCGAATTTCGAATCTCCGCCGGCACGGAAGACGCCCACGATCAGCGTCGTATTGATTGCAGTACCCATGATATAGTAGGTATTGATGATCATCATATATTTCAGATAATGCTTTGCCTGTTCGCTGACATCCGCAAAGGATAAGACGCCCGGAATCGATACGCCCATCAAAATGCCGCCGAGAACTGCGAAAGCCACCGTCAGAAGCATGAGCCGCTTCGCATTCACTTCGGCTTCCTCCAGCTTGCCCGCCCCCAGGTCATTGCCCAGCAGAATGCCCGTCGCGCCGCCGATCGCAAAACAGAAGATCGTTCCGAAATTCCTCACCACGTTCACAATGGAATATGCCGCCACAGCATCGGAATCCAGATGTCCGATGATTGCCGAATACAGAGAAAACGCAAGTCCCCACACGCAATCGTTGATCAGCACGGGCAGAGCCATCTTCACGAAATCGGAAAACAGAACTTTATTCTTGCGAAACATGTAGGATAGTTTGATTTTCACATTGGTGCTCTTTCCGGAAACGATGATGCAGCCGATGAGGGCGATCAGTCTGGAAATCGTCGTACCCAGAGCCACGCCCGCGGCTCCCATTTTCGGGGCGCCGAGCAGCCCGAAGATAAACACGGCGTTGAAAAGGATATTGGCGACAAACGCCGCCAGATTCAGCACCGTACAGATCGTCACCCGCTCCACGCTTTTCAGCACTGCCATATAGACTTCGGAAACGCTCCAGAACAGATAACTGAGCGCCACATAACGAAGATAGACCGCGCCGAGTCTGATCAGTTCCGGATCCGCCGTAAAAATCCGCATCATCAGTTCCGGAATCGTAAAGGCGCAGAGCGTCATCAAAAAGGAAGCTACGATAGAGATCTTGAGCGCTATGCCCTCGATCAGATGAATCGCCTTGATATCTCCCTTCCCGTTATACTGACTGCACAGCATCGTCACGCCCGACGTCAGTCCGAAATAGATCATAAAAATGATAGAGGTGAAATTCGCCGCCAGAGAAACCGCGGAGATCGCGGACTGACTCACATAATTCAGCATAATCACGTCCGTGGAAGAGATCGTTGCCGAAAGAAGGTTCTGCACCACGATCGGCAGCGAAACTTTCAATGCTCTTGTATAGAATTCTTTTCTCTGATTCATAAGATCCCCGTTGTTGCGACAAAGTAAAATCACGTTACTATGAGGCATTGTAACACAAACTGTGCTATAATAATAAGAAAAGAGAGGGCAATTCCATGACGATTATTCCATCCGCAACTCTGATCGAAGAAATGAAGACAAAGATAGAGCCGATGCTGTATCAGCTTCGCGAATCGGGGGTTCTGCAGCTTCCGGACGCAAAGGAAGGAGAAGGTCTCTACTACGATCACTATCATACGAAGAACGCGCGCGGCGTCATTGTCTGCTGCCACGGCTTCACGGAGAGCGCCGAGAAGTTCCTTGAGATCATTTACTATATGGTTACGGAAGGCTATGAGGTGTATGCCGTTGACCATCGCGGTCACGGCCGTTCCTACCGTCAGGCGAAGCATCCGAATCTGGTGACGGTTCATGATTTCTATGATTATATCGATGATCTTCATCTGTTGATTACGAAGATCGTGCAGCCTGCCACGCAGCTGCCGCTCTATCTATTCGGTCACTCCATGGGCGGCGGAATCGTCGCGGGCTATGTCGAGCAGCACCCCGATGTCTGCCGGAAAGCGGTACTTTCCTCTCCCATGCTGAAACTCACCTTTTCCATGCCGGTACCGATCGTAACCCTGATCAGCGCCTTCAACTGTCTCATCGGACGCATCGATTCCTTCGGCCCGAACCAGAAGCCCTATGCCGGTTATGAACCGTTTGAATTCTCCGCGTCTTCCAATGAAGAACGGTTCCGCTACTATCAGGAGAAGAAAGCGTCCAGAGAAGAATTGCAGCTCTGTGCCTGCAGTTTCGGCTGGCTGTATCATTCCATCAAAGGAATTGCGAAGATTCGTTCCGCAGCGGAAGGGAAGAAGGTAACGGTTCCCATTCTCATCGAACGCTGTGTTTCCGATGAACTCATCGACCCGACGGGAATCGACGAATTCGCTGCGAATACTCCCCACACCACCGTCATTGATCATGACCGCTGCCGTCATGAAATATATAACAGCGATGACGACGTCATCGCTGCCTATTACAATGAAATATTTGAATTTCTCTCCTGATTCCGAATTTCTCCGAATCAGGTTTCTTCTGAATTCTATTTGACCCGATCGGTTGCGGACTCCTCTGCATCCGAAATTTGCGCATCCGAAATATTCTTCTCCGAATCTTTTCTCTCCAAAGTCTCCGCGTCTAAAGTTGCTGTCTCCGTATCCGCTTTCTCCGAAGCCGAAGTATCCGTCTCCGCAGCCGAAACTTCCGCAAGTCCCGAAAGTCTTCTGAATTCCGCATCGCCGCAGACCGGAACACGCTTCCGATACATGAAAAGGAGCATACCGACGGCAAATACGAAAATAAGAATCGAAATAAACTGCGAAGTTGACCATGTGCCCACAGTGCCGCGGTCATCGTTTCTGAAGAATTCAATGACAAAACGACCGATGCTGTAACTCAAAAGATAGTATCCTGCCACACAGCCCTTGAATTTTGCACGACTCTGGTAGAGAATCAGACCGATCGCGATCAGCATCATGCCCGCTGCGGAAATCAACTGCGTCGGAACCAGTTTCACCCCCGCCGGAGCCAGACAGCCTTCCGGAAAAATCACGCCGAAAGCATGATCGGTTTCCCGACCGTAGCAGCACCCTGCCAGAAAGCAGCCGATGCGTCCCAGGGACTGGTTCACCGCAATGCAGGGAGCCAACAGATCCATGTAAGATAAGACGGAACATTTTTTGATTTTGCAATATAGGATAATGGTCAGAAAGCCTGTGATAATGCCGCCGTAAACAACGAAGCCTTCCGATCCGATCGCGCCGAGCGGATTGCTTAGAAACGCATCG
Organism: uncultured Lachnospiraceae bacterium; assembly: GCA_964571555.1. Lineage (GTDB taxonomy): Bacteria > Bacillota > Clostridia > Lachnospirales > Lachnospiraceae > UBA2868. The sequence continues at coordinate 7,860 of CAZNCH010000056.1, forward strand.
AATTCAACAATCAAAAAGAGCAGTTTGCCGCCCAGGAAGCCGAACAGAAGCACATAGATCGCAAGACCGGTCAGATGATCCGGCGACAGGTCCAATTTCTTCGCGCGGTAAATCCCGAGCAGCACCGCAGCCAGAAAGCCCAGACCGATCATCAGTCCGTATCCGTGTACCGTAAATCTTCCGATTGAAAACAAATCAATTGCCATCTTCTTCCATCCTTTCTTTCATCTGCTCGCGCGACGCCCGAAGCGCTTCCGCAATGGCTTTCGATAGCTGGTCCGGACAGGAAGTCGACTTGTAACCGCACCGGATTCCGCTGATCTTTTGCATGACCTCTTCCGCCTTCCTCCCCTCGATGAGTTGACCGATTCCCTGTAAGTTGCCGTTGCAGCCGCCGGTGAATTTCACACCGCTAAGAACGCCGTCCGTCAGATCGAACTCGATCATTTGAGAGCAGGTTCCCTTTGTCCGATAAGAATATTTCATCAATAATTTCCTCACATTCACATAGTCAAAAATGAGCCCCGAAACGGGACTCACTTGCGCAGGGGAAGAGGGATTCGAACCCCCGTGGACGGTTTTGGAGACCGTAATACTGCCGCTGTATGATTCCCCTGTGTGCCTTGCACACGACCTAATATTTATAACACAGTCCTTCTTCTCTTGTCAAGCATTCGGCAGAAAGAGCGCCCACAACACGGCGAGTACAATCGTCGGCAGCATATTGGCAACGCGGAGTTTCTTCGGCCATAACAGATTCATCCCCACGCAGAAGATCAGCACCGATCCGGTCAGCGAGAGATAGGACAGCGCCAGATCCGTCATCAGCGGTTTCAAAAGCCCCGAGCACAAGGTCACGCCGCCCTGTAGGATCGCCACCGGAAGGGCGGAGAAAATGCTTCCCTTTCCCATCGTTCCCGTCAGGATCGCGACAATGACAAAATCCAGGACAGATTTGGCGATCAGCATCGACGGATCGTGCAGGAGACCGTCCTGAATCGAGCCGACAATCGCCATTGCACCGATGCACACGGTGAAACTGGCAGTCAGAAAGGCGTCTAAAAAGATCGGATCCGAACTGTTCCCCGATTTCAGTTTCAGCCATTCGCCGAACCGCTCAAAGCCCTTTTCAATCCCGATCACCTCACCGATCAGCGTACCGAAGGCGATACAGACGATCATCATCAGAGTGCCTCTGGTCTTTAGCCCCGCTTCCGCAAGCACCAGCATTTTCTCCATTGCGCCGCCGATCCCTAAAAAAAGCACCGCAACGCCGATCACGCTGACAATCGAGTCTTCCGTCTCTTTCTTGATTAATTTACCGAACAACAGTCCGAGCAGTCCTCCTAAGAGAACCATCCCGACGTTGATGATTGTTCCAATTCCCGGCATCGTCTCTATCACTCCATAAAGGGCATCAATGCTGCATGCTTCTCATCCGAAAGCGCATAATGCATCATCGCTTCCCCATGATCAAAGAGGATCCCCTGATTCGGATACCAGTCGTCCTTCCCTCTGAAAATTCCGTTTTCAAGCACCGTGTAACCGGCGGTAAAGTGCCAGATATAGGCATATACCCCATCATCCTGCGCGCTGAAAACAGCCATGTGGAACATCGGATACTCCGCGCCCTGCTCTTTGAACTGCATCACGCATTCAACTTCCCCGTCGCCGTTCACATCCACATAGGCATAGTCTTCCATCTCATAGGTGCCGCCCCAAACATCAAGTTTCGTTAAGAACTCCTGATACGTCACATATCCTGCGCTCGGTCCGTAAGGATCGGCGCTGCAGACGAAAATCCCCCCATTATTCTCAATGATATCCGGAATGATTTCTCCCAGATAATTCTCTCTGCGCTCACTCTCCGGCAGCACGTCGATCGGCTCCGTGGAACGAATCATGATTTCTTCATATCGGCTGATCAGGATGCTCTTTGAGATCTCGCAGCCGGACAGCAGCGCAGCATTCGGCACATAGGCGTTTGCATCCGGATACTCTATGGTCTGATCATTCTGCCCGTCTACGAAAAAGAGTTCCTCAGACTGCAGTCTCTCATTCTCCAGACGCACCTTTTCGCCAGAAGCAAAACCCATGTGCCCGTAATACAGGAAGACCCCGTTCTCATCCGGACAGGAAAGGAGCGAGCAGTGTCCGAGTCCAACCGTCCCGATTTCTGTCAGAACCGCTTCACCGTTTTCTTCTTTACAGGTGAAAATCACTCCCTCATAGACGGCTTCGGCGTCGCCACGCTTTTCGATCAGTTCGGGAATCCCGTCCTTATCAATATCATAAACATAATAGGTTTCAGGATAATCCGAAATGTCGGCATCGGAACTTGGAACTTCCAGCGCACGCCGCTGTATTTCCTCGATATAAACGGACTTCCAGTCAAGATCGGCGTATAACTTCGGTTCTTCGGGGAAATCATCGGGATCGACTTCCTCAAATTCAAACAGTTCAGAGGAATCCTCTTCCATCACGCTCTCAAACGCATCCGTTTCCTCTGCGATTTCCGCTCCGATCTCACCGTACATACGTCTTCCGATCACGTTTGCAGCGGCATTCAGAACCTTGCAGCCGCTGAAACCCGACAACACTACCGCACAAAATGCCAATGCCAAAATTCTCTTCTTCATTGCTTACCCTGCCTCCTGCATCTTTGAAAGTTTTGCGGTCTGATCCGCCGCAACACACGCGTCAATGATATCCTGAATATCCCCGTTCATGATCTTGTCCAACTTGTACAGCGTCAGGTTGATTCGATGATCCGTCACTCTTCCCTGCGGGAAGTTGTAGGTACGGATCTTCTCGGAACGATCTCCGGTGCCGATCTGGCTCTTTCTCATTTCGGCTTCGGCGTCATGCGCCTTCTGCTGTTCCATATCATATAATTTCGCACGTAAAAGCGCAAAGGCTTTTTCCTTGTTTTGCAGCTGCGACTTTTCGGTCTGTGAGTAGATAACGATACCGGTCGGAAAGTGTGTGAGACGCACCGCCGAATCGGTCGTGTTGACGCACTGTCCGCCGTTGCCGCTGGCACGCATCACATCGATCCTGATGTCCTTATCATTGATCTCAATTTCCACATCCTCTGCTTCCGGCATCACTGCCACACTGATTGTCGAGGTGTGGATCCGACCGCCGGTTTCCGTTTCCGGTACGCGCTGCACCCTGTGTACCCCGCTTTCGTATTTCATCATGGAATAGGCGCCCGCGCCGGAAATCATAAAGGTCACGTTCTTCATGCCGCCGATTCCGGTTTCCTCGCACTCCACCAGTTCCACTTTCCATCTCTTTTCTTCCGCGTAATGTACGTACATGCGGTAAATCTCCGCCGCAAACAGCGCCGCCTCGTCTCCGCCCGCACCGGCTCTGATCTCGACCATGACATTCTTGTCATCGTTCGGATCCTTGGGAAGCAGAAGAATCTTCAACTTTTCTTCCAATTCTTCCACGCGCTTCTTCGCATCGTTCAACTCCTCTTTCAGCATTTCGCGCATCTCTTCATCGTTCTCTTCTTCCAACAGCAGGAGACTGTCTTCGATGTCCTGCTTGCTTTTCCTGTATGCAGAATAGGCGGATACGATCGGACTCAAATCGCTCTGCTCCTTCATGAGCGCGCGGAATCTCTGTTGGTTGTCGGCAACACCGGGCTCATTCAGTTCATTCATGATATCTTCATATTTGCGAACCAGATCTTCCAGTTTATCAAACATTGGTATTCTCCTATCAGTTTCTTATCCATGATGTGGTGACGGGGCAACATCAAAACAACGCTACAAATGTCCCAAAACAACACGGTCGCAGCCCGCATCATCCCGAATCACACGAACATCCTGAAATCCTGCGATTTTCAGCAGTGCTTCCACCGCACTCCCCTGATCGAATCCGATCTCTACGAGCAGACGTCCTCCCGCATTCAGATACAGGGGCGCGTCCTTGACAATGATTCGATAGAAATCCAATCCGTCCTTACCGCCGTCAAGCGCGGAAATAGGCTCGTGATCTCTGACTTCTTCCTGTAAGGTCGGAATCACATCCGTCGGAATATAGGGCGGATTCGAAACAATGATATCATATTTCTCTCCGGCTAAGGTCGCAAACAGATCACTTTTGATCCATGTCGCAGAAATGCCGAGCGCCCGCGCATTCTCTGATGCAACCGAAAGAGCCGCCTCGGACAGATCCGTACCGTACCCGTCAATTTCCTTCCCGTAATGCATCATTGCCAGCAGAATACAGCCGCTGCCGGTACACAGGTCCAGGACTCTCTCCCCATCCTTCATACAACGAAGCGCCGCTTCCACGAGGCATTCCGTATCCTGCCTCGGGATCAGC
>CAZNCH010000057.1:0-11878 GCA_964571555.1 uncultured Lachnospiraceae bacterium
AGCGGCGGGAGGATTTCCGCACAGTTTGCGAAAAAGTTCGGGATAGACGCGGTCGCCCTGCCTGCTGTTCCGATTGAGCCCTGAAACGTAAACCTCTCCGCCAAAGAGATTGAATACATCGAGGAAAGCCGCATTCGACCAGTCGCCCTCAACACTGCATGCACAGGGAAGATAACGCTGGCTGCCGGAAATCTCCAATAGGTCTTCTTCCTTCCACTCCGCGAAAACACCGAACTGTGCCATCGCCTGCAAAGTCAGTTCCAGATAGGAACGGCTCTCAATCGGCTTGATCAGGCGGATCGTGCTTGTCTGCAAAAGCAGCGGCAGAAGATACAGCAGCCCCGTGACAAACTGGCTCGAAATGTTCCCGGGGAGTTTGAACTCGCCCGGCTGCAGTGCGCCGCAAATGCGAATATATCCCTGCTTTGTAATATGATCGGATCTGCTGTCAGCATCCGCAGGAACCCGCTCAAACGTCAGCCCCTGTTCCGCGCACAGCGTCTCATAAACGGAAAACGGTCGGTTCAGCAGGGTCTTGCTGCCGTAGAACCGCTTCTCTCCGTCAAACAGCATCGAAATACCCATGAGAAAACGCATCGTGCTCCCGCTCTCCCTGCATTGGAAAATCATTTCCCCCGCATGCTTTCTGACATCCGTCCCCCGAATGATAATAGTGTTTATATTACTTTCTTTCCGCTTCCCTGGAGTTTGATTTTCCGCTTCCCGTTGTTCAGAAACAGTTTGGGCAAAAGCAGGATCAAAGCGATTTTCACCCAAAGATTCCGGTATGATGTCAACCTCTGCGCCGAGGGCACGGATCCCATCCAGCGTTGCCAGAATATCCTGTGAGAGCGCCACGTGACTGATGCGGCTCTCCCCCTGTGCAAGCGCCGCGCAGAGCAGCATCCGATGCGCCATGCTCTTGGAGGGCGGCGCCGCTACACTTCCTTTTGCTTTCGATGGATGTACCGTAATTCGCGTCATTTAATTCTCTCCGCTCCCGTCCGTTTTCATGCGTCCGTTCCGCGCATATTCCACCAGATAATCCATTGCTTCCGAATACCCGTTGATGCCGTGTCCGGTAATGGTATGCACGCAGGCTGCGCGCACGTAACTGATCCGGCGAAAGTCCTCCCGCTCTTCCACTTTGGAAATGTGAACTTCCACCGCAGGAACGCCGACCCCCTTCAATGCATCGAGAATCGCGATGCTTGTGTGCGTATATGCGCCGGGATTGATGACGATCCCATCCGCCTTTTGAAACGAATCCTGAATGAGATCAACCAGATCGCCCTCATGGTTGCTCTGCATTACATCGACCTCAACGCCGAGCGCTTCCGCATGCTCATGAATCAGTTCCACCAACTGCGCATAGTTTGCAGTGCCGTAAAGTTCCGGCTCTCTGATTCCCAGCATATTGATGTTCGGTCCGTTAATTACCCAAATTTTCATCTGATCCCCCGTTTCCTATCTTACCGTTTTCTATCTCGTTTCTCATTTGACCGCTTCCAACTTGCCGCTTCTATCCTGCTGCTTCTTATCTGGCTTCTTATCTGGCTTCTTCCCAACTTACCGTTTCCATCTCACTGCTTCCCATCCTGCCATATACTCCACCGCAGGATGCCGTCACGCCCGTTCTCTGACATTGCGATCGGCTCGACTATGCGGTTCCATGATACATGATTTTCCATCCGCACAGACGGCACAACTCATATGAGGTTGATGATCTGGGCAGCGACATCCTCAGGCGTGCCGATCACCGCAACGCTTTGGTCCGCGGTTGCAAGATAGCGGGGCAGACGCTCGTTATAGCGGGCAATGATTGCAGCCGCGGAATTTGCAAGCGGTCTGTCGGCTGTCGGTTGAATGGCAGCCGGATCTCGGTTCAGGAAAATCAATCTCCCGTTGAGTTTTAACCTTTCCACATTTTCATCCCGCAGGATCGCGCCGCCGCCCGTTGCAATCACAAGCCCCGTTCTGTCGGACAATTCCCCTATCACTTCACTTTCAACCGTTCGGAAGTATGCTTCGCCGTCATGTGCAAAAATCTCCGCAATCTCGCGACCTTCTTTTGCCACAATTCTTGCATCCGTATCAACGTATTCTTTTTTCAGTTTCTCTGCCAGAAGTTTCCCGATCGTACTTTTCCCGCTTCCCGGCATGCCGGTCAGAACAAGATTCTCTTTCTGTCGAAGTATCCCTGAATAAACATTGCGGGCAACCTCTTCCGTCGTCTGAAAATGATCCGCCGCGTCCATAAAATATTCCGCAGCCTTCACCGCCTGCGCCACCAGCATATAGAGTCCGCCAACGGCAGGAATATCCGAATTGCTCGCCTGACACAGCAGTTTCGTCCGCAGCGGATTGTAGATCACATCCGCCACTCCTTTCAATTTCCGAAACCCTGTCAGATCGATCGGCGCTTCGTCCGTTTTCGGATACATGCCGCAAGGCGTTGTATTGATGATATAATCCGCGTCAATCTGCAGGGTCGCCGCTTCCTCGTAGGTCAGAATCCCTGCGGTGAACTCCGTGCGCTCCGCTTTCCGTCTGTCGACCTTGTAAATCTCCGCAGCACCAAGGCTCTGCAGCACTGCGAGAGCGGTTTTGCTCGTGCCGCCGTTTCCGAGAATCAGCGCTTTACTGCCTGCAATTTGAAACCCGTTGCTTTGCAGCAGAGATCGCATTCCGTAGAAATCCGTATTATAACCGATGAGCCTTCCGTTCCGGTTCACGATCGTGTTCACCGCGCCGATCTGTTCCGCAGCGGCGTCGATTTCATCCAGATACGGAATCACCGTCTGTTTGTAAGGAATCGTAACGTTGATGCCCTTGAATTCCCTTGCCAGCAGAAACCGCTCCACATTCTCCGGCGCAATCTCTTTCAACTCATACTTGTATTTTCCGAACATCTCATGAATCTCTTTCGAATAACTGTGCCCGAGATGTTCTCCAATCAAACCGTAATTCATATGGATTCCTGCCCAAACCTCCCTGTTCCGATGCTTCTTTGAAATATCAGAGACCTTTCACTGAGAACAGATGAAATAATCCGTGCCGTATCTGCCCGCCAACAGATCATACAGAACCAACGCCGTCATACTGTCAACGACGACGCGCGCCCGATGGATGATGGCAGGGTCATGTCTGCCCTGAATCTTCAAATCGGCGTTTTCCATTTTCAGAAAATCCACGCTCTTTTGCGCCTTGTAAATGGACGAGGTCGGCTTGATCGCACAGCGGAACAGAATCGGCATGCCGTTGGTAATTCCGCCGTTGATCCCGCCGTTGTGGTTGGTCGTACTGATCACCTTCCCGCCGGACATTCTGAGAGCGTCGTTGTATTCGCTTCCTCTCAAATCCGATCCGCCGAATCCAAGCCCGAATTCCACGCCCTTAATTGCAGGAATGCTGTAGAGCGCATGCGCCAGCAAACCCTCTACCGTATCGAACCACGGCTCGCCGACGCCTGCGGGCATCCCGACGACCATCGTTTCCAACACCCCGCCGACACTGTCGCCATCCGCTGCTGCCGCTTCAATTCTTGCAGTCATTTCTTCGCCTGCCGATGCATCCAGAACCGCAAAGGTCGAAGCGTTCAACCGTTCGATTTCCTCCTGCGAATCCGAAATCGAAAAATCCCGATCCTCTACGCCCGCACACTTTTTAAGATGCGTTGCAATTGCAATATTCTTACTTTGCAACGCCGGAAGCACGATCGCGCCCGCCGCCACCAACGCCGCCGTAATACGACCGCTGAAATGTCCGCCGCCGTGATAATCTTCAAATCCATGATACTTGCAGTTCGCCGCGTAATCGGCGTGTCCCGGTCTAGCAACACGGCCGGTCGCATCATAATCACCGCTGCGCTGCGCCGTGTTCGGAATGAGAATGCACAACGGAGTCCCCGTTGTTTTGCCGCGGTAAGCGCCGCTTACAATACGGAACGCGTCCGCTTCCGCCCTTGCGGTTGAAATCTTCCCCGCAGGTCTGCGAAGCGTAAGCTGGTGTTCGATCAACGCTTCATCAATCGGAATCCCCGGTGCAAGCCCGTCCAGAACCGTCCCGATGTATGCTCCGTGGCTCTCCCCGAACAAGGTCACCGCCAAATTGTTTCCTATTGTATTCTTCATGCTCCCGTCCCTTCTTCGATATCTTCTGTCCGAACTTCCTGTCTGAAATCTAAACCGAGGGGCAAATCACTCTCTGCAATCGTTCTTCCAGTTCCTCATAACGCAGATTCCTGAATTTAAACGACCCGATCCGATCCACCTGCACGGTCTTCACGCCGCCCATGCCCGATTTCTTATCGTGCATCACCGCCGCAGTCACTGCCGCCGGATCGATCCGCACAATTCCTTTCGCATCATGCTTTGTCGCATTCTCCTCATGCAGAACGTCCTTAGCATTTCCTGTCGCAGCCGCCTCGGAAAGTTCCGTCGGCAACCCCAGTTTTCGAAGCACCGCACGCAGCCGCGCCGCCGCATCCGGCGCGCACATCGGCAGCATACCGACTGCAATCGCTTCTCCGTGCAAAAGTGCGCCTTGAGACGCAATCTCAATCCCATGCCCCAGCGTATGCCCGAAATTCAGAACCGCACGCAGATTCCGTTCCTTCTCGTCCTGCATGACCACATCTCTTTTGATACCGATTGCCGTCGCAATGATCCGATCAATCTCCGTAAAAGGATCGTCCGTCAGTTCAAACAGCGCGAACAGTTCGGCGTCGGAGGTCATCGCCACCTTAACCGCTTCCGCCAGCCCGTTTCTGATCTGCCTCAGATCCAGCGTAGACAGCGTATCCGGATCGATCAGGACCGCCCGCGGCTGCCAGAACGCGCCGACAATGTTTTTGACCCCGTGAAAATCAATTGCGGTTTTGCCGCCGACCGAGGAATCCACCTGCGCAAGCACCGTAGTCGGAATATTGTAAAAATCAATCCCTCTCATGTACATCGCCGCCGCAAGACCGGTCATATCGCCGACCACACCCCCGCCGACCGCAACCGTGCAGTCCGTGCGCGTCATGTGATGATCCACCATCGCCGCCAGAATTTCCTGCAGTTTGTCGAAATTCTTGTTCGCTTCTCCCTGCGGAAGTGTCAGAATCCTCGCATCCATGCACTGCGCCGCAACGCGTTCACTGTATTCTGTCGGCACTCCGTCGTCCGTCACGATCAACACCTTCCGATCCGGTTTCATGATCGTCGCCGCACGATCGAGTGCGCCGCGCCCGATCGTGATCGCATATTCGTGTCCGCGAATTCCTACATTGATCATCATTTCACTGCCCCCCTGTTTTCCGTCTGCACTTCCAACCGTTTCCGTCTCTTTCCCTGCCGGGCGCTCGCCCTGCCGTCTCTTGCTCCTGCAACTGTGACCTCATCCTGTTTAAGGTCGTCTCACAGTCTGGCATTCACGTGATACGACCCAAGTACCTTGAGCGATTCACACTGCTGCTTCAGCGCTTCGATCATCTTCTCCCATGCAGTCGCAGCAAGACCGGCCTCAACCTCCGTATAGAAATAATACTGCCACGGCAGGCTCTTTAACGGTCTGCTCCTGATCACCCGCATACTGTAGCCGCTGCTTCCGATCACATGAATGGCTCTGGCAAGCGATCCCGCTTCATTTCGCACGGTAAACATGAGAATGTAGGTATTGTGCTCCTCCGCATGGATCGGCGTCTCACGGCTCTTTGTCAGCACCGCGAACCGCGTCGTGTTGTTCAGATCCGCGTTGATATCGTGGTCAAGCACCGTAAGTCCGTAGAGCGCAGCCGTTTCCCTGCTTGCAATCGCCGCCACCGTCTCATCCCGCTTCTTTGCCACTTCCTTGGCGGCGCTGGCGGTGTTGACCGCCTGAATCGTGGCAAAATCATGCGCACTGATATAGTCGGCGCACTGATCGAGTGCCTGCGGATGCGAAATCACCGTTTTCAGATTCTCGATCGTGCTCCCGGGTACGCCCAAAAGATTCTGCGAAATCTGCAGCGGATAGATCCCGTTAATATAGAGATCTCCCGCAAAGAGCAGATCCATCACCTGACCGACTTCCCCGGAATGGCTGTTTTCAACCGGAAGCACCGCCGCATCACACTCACCGCAAGACACTGCCTGAAAGGCTTCGCTGAAGTTCCGGTACGCAACTTTCTCTCCGTCCGGAAACAGTTTCTGCGCCGCAATGCTTGCAAACGCGCCCTCGATTCCGCTGTATGCGATCCGCGCGCCTTCCAGAAGCCGATGCTGATAACGCTTGGAAACATCCATGACCGCCTGTTGATACTGCGCATAATAAGGCTTCAGCGCGGCGTCACGCACCCGCTCCAAATTACGCGCAAGCAGCGCCTTCTCCCTGCTTGGATCAAGAATCGGCAGTCCGTTTGCTTTCTTATATTCCGCCACCCGCTTCGCGCAGTGCATCCTTTCTTCAAACAGTTCGCACATCTTCGCATCGATCTCACCGATCTTTACTCTCGCCTGCTCCAGCTCATTCATATCCCGTCTCTCCTGTAAACACGATTTAACGCCCGCGCCGAACTTTAACTGCACAAAATAAAACGGTTCCACCTCATCAGGATAGAACCGTTTACCTTCCTCTTCTATTCATACACTCTATCCTGCTTCTATTCGTTGTTCTCAAAACGATACTCGAAAAGGCCTGCGAAGAACTCACCGGCCTGGATAAAGTAAAAATATGCGTTTGTGGATTCGGATAATCTGGTCATCATCTCTCCAATTTCGCACTTTACACTGCTAAACTATAGTCTATCATAAACATACTTTCCCGATTCGTCAAGTAAAATGTTCCAAAGAACGCTTCGATCACATTCCGATCCTCCGTTTTTCTTTCACTTTTCTATTATTTGCTTTTTCTGTCATTTGCTTCGCGGTAACAGGCATTCGAATCTCGTCACACATTTATTTTGTGCATGTTAATACGTTTTTTCAGCATTGAGGAACAAAATTCAACCCCCGCCATGACAAATTGTGAGAAGAAAAATCGCAGGCGCGGTAGTATATTTAACAGGTAGGATGAAATCATCTGCAAATCATCTGCAAATCATCAGAAAACAGAAAGGACAACGACATGAAACATATCAACATTGCATACGGACCGCAGAACGCGTCCGCGATCATTCAGGGCTGCATGCGGATGCCCGCGCTCACAACGCAGGAAGCTGCCGACGTCATCCGGACCGCTTACGAAAACGGAATCAATTTTTTCGATCACGCAACCTGCTACGGCGAGGACGGCGAAGCGGAGAACGCTTCGGAGACGCCTTGGCGCTGACCGGTTTAAAAAGAGAGGACATCCTCTTACAGAGCAAATGCGGACTGCGCTTTGACCGAAACGAATTCGACTGGAGCAGGGAAAACATTCTGACCGGCGTCGACGGCATTCTGCGGCGTTTGCGGGTGGAATATCTGGACGCTTTACTCTTACACCGTCCGGACGTGCTCTTCGATCCCGCCGAGGTGGCGGAAGCCTTCGACATCCTTGCAGCCGCCGGCAAATATCTGCCGTAACCGGCAAAACACGGCGCGACTATGCAAAATCGCGCCGCTGTGTTATTCTGAATACGTGGCGGCAACTTTCCGCCCTTCCTGGCGGGCTGATTCCTGCCAGATCCAATAAATTGACCGGCATGCCTGCATGCCGGTCTTTTGTGTCCGTTTGTTCGCCCACCGAAGAAACCCGAATGACCGTGGAGGGTAATCGGAAGCCATTCGGCTTACTGACTCTAATGATGGTATTTACCTCGCCTGTAATATAGCTGACAACATGCTCCTGCACATCGTAAGCAATCCCGTTTCGGTTGAAGGCCTCAATCAGAGAATCCTTCTCCGCTGCATTCCGCGGAATGAGCTTTGTCTTAATGTCGAACAATTTCATCTTCTCTCATCTCCTCTTCCTGATGATTTGATTGCAATACCTTCTCTCCTCTGTGAAATCATCAGCACAATACACTGATTCATTTCATTTGTAATATACCGCTGAGTTTGATATCATTCTTCTTATAAATTGATTCTGCAACCGATCAAATTTTGTCCTACCGATTCCGCCCTCCAAAACAGCGGGAAACACGCAGAACCGCGGAATCATACTGGTGGGTCCCGGAAAGACCAACCTTTTCAGCGTGAACCAGAAGCGCTATGAACTGGTCGAGGGTGACTTCGTGCTGATCTGGCCGATGGAGATTCATTCCATCATCGACGCGGATCGCAAGGATTCGCTGGTGATTCAGTTTAACAATGCCTTTATGGGTTCGATGTTCGATATGCAACGCATCATGCGTTTCTACCGTAATCTGCACGTGCTCTGCATCAACGCGCACCGGGAACTGGTTGAAGAATTGAACGGGATCACTTTGTATCGGGGCGAAGATCGCAGGATACGCCCTGCGCTTTGAACTCCCTGTTCCAATCATTGCCGGAGTGAAACGCCCGATGTCCTCTCAGGAACTTCTTCCGCCGCGCAAGCGTCACCAGCCGGAACAGGTACGGGGAGAAGTTACAGAGCATGATCTTGATTTTTAAATTCCTCGGGACGCGCGGATCGCGCTTCACGGCACGTGCATGCGCTTTTACATACGCAAGGGATTCCGCGTCGTGCCGCTTCGAAAAAGTCCCGTAGAGGAAACTGTTCTGAATCACGCTCAAATTCTCATTGACAAGGAAAAACGCAATCGCCGCTTCCATGCCCTCATATTGCGTGCGGAGCAGGTCGCAGATCTCGTAATCCGCTTTCAATGAAAGTCTGAGATTCTCCTCTACCTTCGAACCGCTGTCCTCGCTGATTCTGAAATAATATTTGGACGCGCTGTGATAAACAATGCGATTCGCTTTCGACAGGATCGCATGCGCCATCTGGCGGTCTTCCACAAGTTTGCCGTCCGGAAACCGAACCCCGTCGAACAGTTCTCTGCGGTACAGTTTGTCCCACAGATGCAGGAAGAAGCCCTCCTGATAGAGGATCACGCGAAAGGCTTCCGCCGGATCGTAAACCGTCTCCCGCTTCTCCTCATTCCCTTCCACGCAATTCCTGTACTCATCGAATTTACCGACCACGGAAACCGCAGCGTCGGCGCGCTTTGCCGCCGTCACCATGGTCTCGATCATATCGGGCGCGATATGATCGTCGCCGTCCACAAAGGCGATGAAATCACCGGTCGCCGCGTCCAGACCGCGGTTCCTGGCGTCAGCCGTCCCCCTCGGAAGCGCCGGAATCACAACGATTCGCATATCCTCAGCGGCAAAACGATGGACGATTTGCAGACAGGCTTCATCCGTACTTCCGACCACGCAAATGATCTCCAGCGCCGGATAGGTCTGGTTCACGATGCTTGCAAGGCACTCCGCAAGGTACTTCTCCACCTTATAAATGATTACGATAACACTGACTTTTTCCATATAGATACGCTCTTACTTTCTCCTTCCGTGCGAATCATTTCTGCCTTACCGTCTCCGCGCTCTCACTCTCTGCAAAGATCCGTCCGACGGCATACCAGAAAATCGGCGTCGCAAGCTGAAACGCAAGGGTGTTCGATCCGATCGACTGCAGCAGCGCCGCAAGGATGATTCCAAGTTCCGCACAGTATTCGCCGATCTTCCTGCTTCCCTTTCGGAGTGCCAGGATCAGGAGATAGAGGAACATGCTAAACCCGATCACACCCTGCTCGCAGTAGAGCTTCACGAGACCGCCGTCCGCAATCACATGCGTATTCGGAAGACCAAGCGCCCGGTGTCCGTTCGCGCCGAGCCCGTTTCCGAACCACGTGCTGAACATATTGTTCACCGCGGCGACCCACTGCTCACTCCGTTGTCCGATCGCCCCGGGCAGAGATTCGAGCCGATAATAAAACTTCATGGCGGTATGTCTGTCAAGTAAGAACAACAGCAGAAAAGCAAGCACGAAAAACCCCACCTCTGCAAAGAAATACCGTTTCCCTGCCAGTTGGAATACGAAGAAAATCAGATAATTGGTATAGAGAACCACCAGAATCGCAACCACCATGGCGGCGCGCTGACTGCTTAAAAAGGCGGCGGCAAAATTCACCAGCATCGAAAGAACGGCAAAAGTTCTGGTTCGCTTCTCTTTCAGAAACGGAATGGCGGCAAGCATTCCTGCAACCGCAAGAAAGCCCAGCACCGTACTGCCGACAACGGAATCCATCCGCACGCGGCAGGTTGCCGCGTCGGCTTTGGAGACAAACCCCCTCTGATAAGAAAAGTCGATATAGAACTGCGGCATCAGCAGCTGCAGAAGAATGCCCAGAACGCTCACGATCAGAATGGCAAGAATAAAGTTCCGGTAGAACCGCTGCACCGATGCATCCGCCCCCCTGCCCACATAATAAAAAATCATGGGGAAGAGAGATACCGCAAACTCGCCGAAATAAATCTGCATCGGCAGTCCCGCCAGCAGAATCTGCACAAAAGACAAGGCATTGTAGACAAAATAAACCGCGACCAGCCGATCCGTCATTCCTCGGAAAGTCAGCCGCTTCCGAAGAATCAGTTCCGCCAGTACAAGCGCCATCAACCCCGCGGAAACCACGCCCGGCCGTACCGCAGGAAGCGCCAGATTCCATACATAAGATAGGATTGCAAGAATATAATAGATTCCACTCATAATGCATCTATTATACTACATCATCAGAGAATCCGCACCGTAAAAATAAAGGGGGAAGTTGTCAACTCCCCCCTTACGCCCTTTCTTCATTCTGCAGTTACCGGATAAAGTCAAGCAGCTTAGAAGCGATCGTGAAGTTTTGCACCTTATAGCCGCCGTAGTTGTTGATTCCGCGAAGATATACGGTTGCTTTTCCCTTGTTCACATTGTTCACATAGCCTTCTATGACGTAGTCGATTCCGGGGGGCAGCAGCTTCCTCAAGAACTTCCGGAGGAAAATCCTCCGCTGTCAAAATCTTCCCCTGCGCCTTCTCTGTCTCGGAAGCCGCAACGGTAATCGCACCGTTACCCCCCCCTGTCAAATACATAAAGCATAACAGGAACATGCTCAATCGCTTCAATAATCTCTCCATACCCTCGTCCTTTCTACGAATACAGTTGTGGTTAATATCCCCTGGTGCCGGTAAAGAATGATCCTTCTTTGTTGAAAGTATCGGTTCATTGACAATCAAAAAACAACAATTCCATGACTTTATTATATTCGGAAAGATTGGGTAATCCGCAATAAAAATGCAATCATTCCGTGGCTTTGTTTTATTGCAAATATTAGGCAATAAGTAACAAGTAATATAATAATTTCATGAATTTGTTGTGTAATATTAACATATAATACAACATTCACAAAAAAAATTCAAGAATCCGCCCGATGGAGATCGTTTAGAAAACGTCGTAATTTTTGCCGCAATCAGAAACCTCCGAAACCGTATCGGCTCGGAGGCGTTTTCACTATAGTAACCTGAATCTGTTTTTCTCAAATTCCAGCAATCCTTTATCACGCATCTTGCAAAGTTCATTCGACATAGCGCTCCTGTCAACAGACAGATAGTCCGCCAACTGCTGACGGTTGAAAGGAATGGTGATGCTTGCATTATTCTGTTTTTTGACTTCTTCGGACAGGTATGAGAGCAGTTTTTCCCTTGTCGTACGTCTTGACATATAACCCAACTTCTGTACAAGATCCCTGTTCTTCTCAGATATTGCATAGAACAGATTCTGCACAACCGTCGTATGGAAACGGCATGCTGACGAGCAGGTTGAGATCACACGTTTCACATCAAAGAAAAAGACGGAACTGGTCTCTACAGCAACAACATCATTCAGAAGCGTACCGCTCTCCGGTGCAACATAAGCCTCACCAGATCGGAAGAGCGTCGTGTAGGGAAAGAGTGTACGTCCTGGTGTA
>CAZNCH010000058.1:0-11522 GCA_964571555.1 uncultured Lachnospiraceae bacterium
TTTATAATAAATCCAGCAAAACAAGGGCTTGTGGATAAAAGTACGGAAACTCAAGTGTATTGTGGTATCCTTTGAACATAATCGAAAGGAGCGCGAGAATATGAAGATAAAATCGGTCAAAGCAAAATATGAATTACAGGCTGCACCAAAGCTTAAGATCTGGTTCGAGATTGATCAGGATGAAGCAGTATGTGAAGACAGGTGTCTCAGCTTTGATCCGGACTCCGAGGATTATGGACTGTTGGGGAAAATAACGATAATTGATGAGATGGAGGGTGGAGAAGTCCGTCAATGGGAAGAAAAGGTCGATCTGAAGGCTAAACTCAGCTATGGGTTTCTTGACGAGTTGATAGAGAGTATCATATTCCAAACTATGAAAAAACTTGGAAAGGATTCAAACGAGACGATAGGCGGATATGATGTGTGTGATCCGGCTGTTGTATGGATGACTCAGAAAGACACCTTTAAGAAAGTGATTCGGGGCTGGCGAATAACTAAGACATTCACAGGAGAGATAACGGGACAGAATGAGAAAGGCGATGCTGTAAGATTTGATCTTGGAAAGTCGGAATTCTATGTGAATGAAGCTTTGCAGCCTAATGGTATTATAGGATCCCGGCGTATTATAAATGAATGCTACAATGATGATCATGAGCTATGCAGGCAAACAGAAGAAATGACTTTTATGGAAGCGCTTGATGCGGCTATAAACGGAGAAAAGACATGCTGAAGATAAAGGTACATCGTGGCTCACATCAAATTGGTGGGAGCATAACGGAGATATATACTGAGAATACGCATATCTTCATTGATTTCGGTTCTGAGCTTAATGCAGATCCAGAGGATTCGACAGACGGTGAGATGATCGAGATGATACAGCACGCAAAATGCGATGCTGTATTGTTTACCCATTATCATGGTGATCATATCGGACTGCTTGAAGATATCCCGGAAAATGATGTTGAGGGAAAGCCAATCCGTCTTGGAATGGGTAAGACGGCCAGACAGGTGCTCCTTAACATACACAGGACACTTGCAGAGCATCCGCAGGCATCTGAGGAAGATAAAGACCGTCACGGCAGATATCTGTCTATTCTGGCTGACCAGAACAGGAAGATAGATATTGCTGATAATGAAGAAATAAGAATCGGAGATTTCGAGATAACCCCCATCATGGTGGATCACTCTGCCTATGATGCTTACATGTTCATCATCAAGGCAGAAGGAAAGGTGATCGTGCATACCGGGGATTATCGGACTCAAGGGAGACTTGGCGAGGCTTTTTTTGACAAGCTTGATGAGCGTCTGAAAGCGGTAACCGTTGATGTGCTAATAACCGAGGGCACAATGATGAGCAGACTGGGCGAAACAGTCCTTACGGAAGAAAACCTCCAAAGAAAGGCATCGGATATACTGTCGAAGCCGGAGAACAGGTATGCCTTCCTTGTATGCTCTTCAACGAATGTGGAGAGCCTCGCGTCCTTTGCCAATGCCGCGATGTATCTTGGGCGCGCGTTCTATGTGAACTACTATGTGTATGAGCAGATCCTGCTCTATCGTGAGACTGCCGGTGCAGATAATCCCGCATTCCGCTTCTGGAAGACCTATAAGTTTGAGAGCATGAAGAAATATAACCCAAAGCTTGGTATGACGCAGCCGGAGTTCATGCGTGAGAATGGTTTTTTGATGCTGATAGGCTCATCTCCGGCGTATGAGAGACGGATCAATGAGTTTAAGGGTGACAACCCGCTCTTGATATACTCTATGTGGGGCGGATATGTGAAGAAGGGCGCGGACACCTATGATGAGGATCTCGGTCGCCTGTATCATAACTGGCCGGAGGAGCGCCGTGTTGACCTACACACGAGCGGACACGCTACGGCAGATGATATACAGAAGATGATACTGACCGTCAAGCCGCAGAAGTATATACTGCCTATCCATACGGAACGACCGGAGATGTTTGAAAAGCTGGATATCGGGGAATATGCCGACAGGATAAAGACGATTGATGATAGCGGGATTGTGGAGGTGTGATGATGGAAGATCAGTTGATGAAGGACTATATTGACTGGGCAAATAAGGTAGTTGAAGCACTGCGCAAAGATACCTCTTGGGTAGATCTTTATGATGGATATGCGAAGGATATGTTGAAAAATCATGATCGCTTTATCGAGGCTAAAGGAAAATTCAGAGAATTTCCTCCGTTGCACACATATCTGACTATTGGAAAGGTTAAGTCCGGTAATACAGTCTTTGATATCCGATATCTTGGACAAAGTGTGGGTACAATAAGTGTAAGAGGGAATGATGTTAGGTTATCGGTTTCGGATACACAGGCTGAGAACAGCAATACGTATTTTGGGTATACTACCGGAACCGCAGAAGGCGTGTCTTGGAGCAACAGCGAATTTGCGAGACAGTTCCGCAAATTTTATAAGGATGGAAACAGGGGCTTGCCGAGGCAGAAGGAGCATATGGTCGAGAGCGCCCTGTTCTCTGAAATCGGGAAAACGAAGTCAGCCAATAAGACTCTGTGTAATATTACGCCTGTTAAATATGCCGGAAAGAGAATCCACATAAAGACGGCAGTTAAGGCCAGCGCAGCAAAAAGAATCTGATTGAGGTTTCAGATGCTGGAGGTGAGATAGACCTGTTTTGCAGGAGGTCAATAAAGTCAGGTCGTGGTGAAAGCAGGCTTGTTGCCATAGAGATAAAGGATGAAAACAGGAAAGATGAGTCCTTTGATATGACAATGAAGCAGGCTATCTCATATGCGGTGTTTGTCAGAGAACTGATCCATTCCAAGGCCGGTGATAAGTGGATGGAGCTGTGGGGAATGAAGAACCAGAAGAAGACGGGTTTCACCATAGATTGCGTAGTTGCTATGCCGAAAGGAGAGACGCATCCGAGCTATACCGGCAAAGAAACTGTATCTCTTGAAAATGTAGATGGCACGGTTGACCGGCTTGAACTGCATTATCTTGAGATCACGAGCCATATCGGCGAGGATAGTGCGGAGGACGTACTTTTTGAAACGTCTATGGTCTGAATATTCCAATAAATTGCAATAATCTATTCCAAAATCTTCGGATTTCGTGCTTCGGCCGGTTTTTATAGAATAATGGCATAAGCTATTCCAACTTATTAGAAGGGAGGTGAGTGCCATGACGGTCGAGGATATTTCGCGGCGGATCGAAGCACTGGCGAACGAGCGAGGGATCAGCAAGTATGCTCTTGCGGATAAATGCCCACAGGTTGTTCAATCGACAGTGTATAATGCGCTAAGCGGTAAGATGTGTGTGTATAGTCTGGTGTGTGGCAGGTGGTCGGATTTGTTTATATTTGCAGTACTTGGAATTGCCGCTTTGGTGATCCTGCTCTTCGGCGTAGTGATCGAGGATAAGCTTGCCAATGTAGTTGTGAAAATGCGCGGAATATATGCAAAAACTGACACTCGTACCTTTATTAAAAACGTCCGATATGATAGAATGCTTTAAGACGATTCTGAATAATAATACCATAATGGATTGACCTTTTACGGCGATGTACGCGGGTTTGGAAGAGATCCTGAACCCGTGTGTTGTAAAGTAGATGATATAAAAAGTCTGGTATGTTTTGTTAGTTGACGTTTTCAAGAACAGTTGGAGTCAATATGGAGAGTAAGGAAAGACTGAGTAACGAAGAAGTAAATAAGCTTATAGAGAAGATCCGCGGCGGTGATAATGCTGCGTGGGAAACGCTGGTTGATCATTATACGCAATATATACATTCTCGTGCATGGAGCAGGATACAGGGGTTCGATATCAGGAATGCGGAGCAGGTCGAGGAAGAGTTGTTTTCGGCAGGATGGGTTGGATTTGTAGCGGCTCTCAGAAAGCATGATACTGAAAAAGGCAGTTTTACTACCTATGCAACATACTATATAGATGGTGAGATGTCCAAACAGCTTGATTTTGAATTCAATTCCATGGGACTGGTGGATAAGCCGAAGGAGTCAAAGGTTGCCAGAGTGTACGCCCCGGCAGGTGATAACGAAGACGATAATGTTGCTAAAATGGCTGCTTTTGAAGCTGCGTTATCAAGAGCCTTTGCTAAGAGCGCTGATTCCGGTATTTCAATCCCGGCCCCGGAGGATCTTGGTGACTATACGGCTGAGAGACGTACTCTGCAGATACTTGACGTATTAAAACTTATGACTGATGAGGAGCATAGCCTGTCCTGTGAACAGCTTCAGGACATACTCTCGCTGTATCGTAAGTCAAAATATGCAAATGATACATCCATAGAATCATCCAATACTTTCAACAAGTCGATGGCTGAAATCCTGTTTGAGCTTAATCCTGTCCGCCATTCCGATGATAACGATCGTGAATATAGGGTCAAATATGATGGTTATGATTCGGATCATCTTATCAATAAGGTTAAGATGAAGAAAGATAATGCCAATAAGGTAGAGCTTGCCCCGGTTATAAACGGATTACAGTATGTTCATGATTTTGACAACGAGACACTCGATAAACTGATCCAGCTCGCCAGTTTCTCTGATATGTTCTCAAATGAGGAAAAGACAGAACTTATCAGTAAACTGGTTGCTACAGCGAGCGTGTATTACAAAACACCTTTTGCAGACGGAGATGACCTTCGCTTTAATCCTGCCGCTATACACGGCAGGTTTTCACAGCGAAACGGAGCGGACAGGAAGCAGCTTACAGAGAATCTGAAAATTATTCAGTATGCGATTAACAATCTGGCACAGATAAAGTTTAAGTTCAATCGATACACCTCCGACCATAAACTGGTTCCGAAATATGAGCGAATGAACATTCTTAGCCCGTATCATATGGTTGTGTATCATGACAATTACTACGTTATCGGACTTAATCAGGCATGGGGTGATAAGAGGGTTCTTCATTACCGCGTTGATCTTATGTCGAATATAGAGATCGTAAAGGATGAAGAAGGAAGGAATAAACCCATCGAGGTCTCTGATTTTGCCGGATTACCGATTTGTAATGCATACTGGGATCCCGAGAAGTATATGTCTGAACATATCAATATGGCTTTTGATGAGCCTCGGGATATCAAAATCAAGATAAAAGAGGACGGTTATACACTCATCCATGACTGGTTTGGGAATCATTATAAGAAAGTTGACAGTGTTACAGAAACAGATGAAGAGGGTAACAAAGTCAATTACGACATAGTTGTTGTCAGAACATCTCCATTTATGATCGTTCATTGGGCCATGCAGTATGGTACTGCTGTGGAGATCATGGATGAAGAGATCCGAAAAAATATCAAAGAAGATTTAGAGAATATGGAGAGATTGTACCGTGGATGCAGATAGAAAAAATATTACATGGAGTGAATTGTACAAAAAAATCTATATTCCGAGTGATTGGTGTTTTTGGAACATGTTCGATTTTGATAACATCAAAAACGGTAAGTTCGAATGATATAAGAATAACATTCGAGCCGTTCATTTTTTGATTATTCTTGATATATATTCAAATAATTGAAGCTACCCACCTCCATAATATAAGTGTAACAATAAACGCTTATGATATGGAGGTTGCATTTTAAACCACGAGTTGATTGATTCTATGGCCCATTGGAGATAGAATAAGATTGTAAACAGTTCACTGAACTGAATTAAAGAATCGATATTAGGAGATAACGTGATCAGAGAACGGGATATTTATGTCCAAATCTCTGGCTCCTAATATCGGTTTTTTTTTTGCACCTTGAAAACTATATATCGCTCTCCTTCACAGAAGGGATCCGGGGAAGCATCCGCGAAGACCCATCGCAAAGACGATGTCGAGCGTGCCAAGGAATAGCCGAGGAGAGGAAATGTAAACACTTAGAATTTTCACTTAAATGAAAGGAGACAAGCTTATGAATAAGAGCATTATCAAGAAATACAAAGAAGTCAAACTTGACAGTAATGGACGCGGGGAAGATCGCTTCTACAAGAATCCCCTAACCAGAGCTTTCCAATATGAATACGCACTTTATCTTACCGTTGCGGCACTGTTTGAATCTGTAAGATGCAAGTCAATGTGCGTGGAAAGTTTGAAACTGTACTTTATGGAACTCGGCCATAAGAAGGATAATACCGAAAATAACAAGGATCAGGTCAAGGAAAGTGGTTCGAAGAGCAAGAATACGCGCGAGGATCTATTGGCAGAGATGGAATCGCTTGTAAGCAGAGATGTCATCGGACATATTGTCTTCCCGATGATGCACATATGTTCTGCAGAAGCAAGAACTCTATTAGAAGAAGATGGTACTCACAGTTTCGTTTTCACGGATGGCATCTACGGCTTTAAAATCCACCTTGAGACCCCGAGGAAAGGAAATCCTGGAAAGATAGAGGTAACGGATCTGGGAGAAAAGGACCAGTTACGTAATCGTCCGGAGATTGTTCGCGCGGCACTTTCAAGTGCCGCATGATATTTGAATTCATCAATGACGGAAAAATAACAGAGAACGAAAAAGAGAGGTGATTTAAATATGCATAGAATATTGGATCGAGACAGCACTTGTCAGCATATAAAACGAATAAGTGATGAAAATGGAGCAACTATAGAGTTGTTATCAGAAGAGATGAATGTTTCCAAACAAACTGTATATTCGTGGTTTTCGGGTAAGAAGATGCCGTCTATTGATCATTTGATCGAACTGGCAGATATTCTGAACGTTTCAATTGATGAGCTGATTGTTACAAAACGATATAGTATTGGGGAAGGAGATGATTACATGACAGATGAAAGAAAAGAAGAACTGGATATAGAAACTGATTTCAAAAACAAGGTTTTTGAAGCATTTAAAAACGCGGGGCACGATGTTTCGATGGATGAAAATGGTTTTATAGTCATTCCACGCAGATCCCGCAGAAAAAGGATGGGAGAAGAATCCGGGGAATGCACTCATCCATGACTGGTTTGGGGATCATTATATCACGATATTAATGATATAGTCGATATGATTATAAGAATCATTGGGTTGAGAGATCATATAATATCGCTAAGAATACAACGGAATTATATTTAATAGTGTTGGAGTCGGGCGGAAATCGCCACCCAGAGTCGCTTAGAAATGACCAATCTCAGTCGTTTAGAAATCGCCAATGCAGCGACTGACTCCTTTCTTTTAAGATTTTGATTTTGCTATCGAGACAGGATCTCCTGCCGAAAGAGAAATCGTTTCACAACGTTTCCCGCGATAGCTGTTACCTTTGATCATAAATACTGTGGCTACATCGAAGATCCTGTCCAGTGAGCACAGTAACGACGAGTCCTCGCTGAAGTAGACAATATCAATCTGTTCAGTAGCAACGGCAACGCATACATCATTCCGCTCGGCAAGAACCTTAACACATGGAGAGGAGCTTGTAAAAGACTTCGTTGAATGGATCAGGGGCATAAATGCCAGAGGAATCTATACATAGTTTCAGAATATTGAATATGCGACAAACCATAATATAAGTGAAGGGACCGCGTAGAACACGGTTCTTTTTAGTTGCAAAAAATGATAAACAAAAAGGAGAAAGCACTATGAGAAACATGATGAAAGAATACCTTGGAACTGAATACACGGATAACCATCTTAAGAACTTCTGCCTGTACTGGATGAAAGCGGCAAAGGGTTACGGAGATGAATGGAGAGCCAAGAATGATCTTGATTGCCTGTATTTTGACGGGGATCTTAAGGCGGATACGCTGATGAGCGCATGGACTCCGATCAAATGGGTTGCGGACTTTGTGAACAGTGAGAACGGAACCAAATTCTATAAGAGAAATGGGAGCAGCGATCCGGACCACTACCTGAGACTTCTGGCGGATGAGACAGACAAGTACCTTCCGCCGGAGCACAGGCTTGTAAAGCTTCTTAACAGGTTCCTGGTACTTGCGGAATTAAGATGTAACTTCATCCTTCTTCCGGACAGAAAGATGAACTGTGCAAGATACAAGATCGAGATAAATGGCAGGGAGACAGGGCTTTATGACGAGGTTCCGGCAACGCTTTCACATATATATGACAGGAACAGCCTTGGAAGATACTTCCTCGGTGAGAGCAGAGATGTAAACGAGGAATTCGTGACCCGTTGGATCAAGAGGGAGCATCTTGAAATGGGATTTGAAGATAGTGTGATCGATAAAAGCCATGTGCGGTCGCTTATTCCCGGACTTGATCCATATGAAGCAAAATGGCTTAACGATGGGGAAGAGATATATTCGGCACTTGAGTACATGATCGATTTTCTTGAAAAGAGGCTGGCAGTATTCGAAAATGAGCCGGATATGGAAAATACAGATGATTGTATGGAAGAAGATTATATAGCTGCTGAACATATAAGGATCTCCGACGCTCTTAAAAACTGTGCGGATGGGACGTAGGGGAGCATCTGGTTCCGTATGAAGATCATTATAAAGAGGCGAGAGAGTCGACAAAAACTGCTCAGATAAGGCCGGAATGGCTTTCATGCGACAGATTGTGGGAGATAGTCACGTTTCTTGACAATCTCAAGGGTCCTGTAACATGCTGGGGAAAATTTTGTACGGGCAAAAAGCAGGATCTGTACAAGGTGGAAGACTTTTCATTTGGGCATGGGGATACGAGCTATGGAGTTGATTCCAGCGGGTGGGAATTGCCCTGGTCAAGATATGAATGGGCGGATGTGAGCTTAAAGAACCTGCGAACCGGATGTGTGGATACATGCCGGATCGAGCTTAACTCACTGGAAGTTCAGAGGTTTTCCGTCGAGACGATATTGAAATGGGGCGGAATCGGATTACCTGATTATGAGGAGATAAAGGAGCGGTTGGATATGTTTTACGGGGAATAAACTCAGAATGGAGGATAGGTATGAGATATTACGATTTTGTTCTTAACACTGATTCTGATCAGATCAAGACGAATTCAAAGATCAAATTATATGAACATAGCAGTATAACTATTATAAGCCAGTTGAATGAGTATATGGTTAAGAGTATAAGAAATGAAACAGGCTTCTTTGCATACAGAGAGGAAGAAAAATCTGTTTTTGCAGTTTTTTCTTTTGATGAGAGGAAAGTATCTTTTGAAGAAGCTTATGACTACATCAGTGAGATGCTTTATGATGCATTTCTTGTCAGGGGAGTCAAAGCTGATCCTTCGGAGATAACCATGTACAGATATATGGATTGCTTCATTGAAGCTAAAAGAAGGGATTATATGAATCTGCCGACTGGTATAGTGGAGACATCCAAGTTGTGGATATATCATTACTACAAAAACAATCTGATGGATGAGTTTCGTTTTGACTTCGAGGAAAGGATAATCCCGGAAAGGCCGGTCAATGAGAACGGTATTTACGATAAGGGCTTCATAAAGGAACTTTCCAACATTGAAACACATGAAAACATTACGGGTTTTTCCGGAAATATGGTTCATTATGTCATATCCTGCAGGAGCGTTGAAGCGGCAAGTGATATGACTGGCAGGCTGATGCAGGCATTATTTAAGGCAAATCGTGTGAGCAGCCGGCGTATGGAGATAATAAGTAATCTGGAACCGGATATTTATAAGACCACAAATCATATCGAGGAGATCATTGAGAATAATTACGGAGGTGTTGTTATATTTGATCTGACCGAGAAGTTTGGTCGGGATCCCGTGGATTATGTTATGGCAAGCAGATATCTCGAAAGAATCGTGAAAAAGTATCGTAATCATTGTCTTTTCGTATTCACATATAACATTGATCACTCGGGGTTTTCTTATCAGCTGCTGCCAAATCTGAACAAGTATGTGATCACGGTCATGCTTCGTGAGGGACGGGGTAACAGGAATAATGCAGTGAGGTATTTAAGATCATTTATAGAATCATCTGAATACGCACGACATGCAGACCAGGCCGGCGAGTTTATGAAACTGTTCCCCGGAGATGATTTTTCACAAACAGATGTCATAAACGCGTATGAGAGATTTGAATCGTGGTGTATAAACAAAAATATACTTAAAGCCTATGATTACAGCATTCCGGATGGATTCATGCTTGACAGGGATAAGAGCGCAAAGTCTGCATATGACAAGCTGTACAATCTGATTGGGCTGGAAAATGTCAAGAAACAGGTGGAACGGATCATCACAACTAATATTGTCGAGAAGGAGAGAAAGAAGCGCAAAGGGAATACTTATCAGTCCGGCAGTATGCACATGATATTCGGAGGAAATCCGGGGAGTGCAAAGACCACGGTTGCAAAGTTGTTTGCCGGTATCACAAAGGAAAGAGGAATACTAAAGAGTGGAGCCTTCGTGGAGCGTGGTGGTATGGATCTTGATGGTTTGGGATGTGTTACTATGATAAGGGAAGCTTTCACGGCGGCAAATGGAGGGGTGCTGTTTATAGATGAAGCATATTCGTTGAAGAGCGATACGGCAGTTACGGTTCTTATTCAGGAAATGGAGAATCGAAGGGATGATGTTATCGTTATACTTGCCGGTTACAGTGAAAGAATGCGGGATTTTCTTAAGATCAATGAAGGTTTGAAAAGCAGAGTACCTCATTGGATTGATTTTCCCGATTATACCTCGGATGAACTGACGGATATATTTAAGTTTATGATCGAAGAGAGGGGATTCTCTGTCACAGATGATGCCGTGCAGAAGGCCAGATGTATTTTCGAGAAGGCAAGAAAAACAGAGAATTTCGGTAATGGCAGATATGTGCGGAATCTTATCGAACGCTCCATTCAGAATCAGGCAGTAAGATTACTGGGAAACGGAAAAGAAGCCGGGAGCATACAGAAGAAAACACTTTTTGGGATCATAAAAGACGATATTTCAAACCCGGACGATGGTTTGAAAGAAGAGAGAAGGATGGGCTTTGCATGTTAGGAGGTGGCTGTCATGGCATTCATTATAACAGGAGATACGCACGGAACACTTGATATCGAAAAGGTTATAAGGTTTTTTGCGGAGCATGAGGATGAATATTCAGAGGATGATTATCTGATCATTCTTGGTGATGTGGGTGTATGTGGATTCAGTCCCTCAGTAGAGAAAGAGACGAGACAGATCCTTCGGGAACTCCCAGTGACCGTGTTGTTTATAGACGGGAATCATGAGCATCATCAGAGGCTTAACGAATATCCGGTTGATCAGTGGATGGGAGGCAAGGTTCATTTCATAGAACCCGGGATCATACATCTGATGCGTGGTCAGGTATATGACATAGAAGGGACTAGATTCTTTACATTTGGCGGGGCATATAGTATTGACAGAAGCTTTAGAACAGAAGGCGTTGACTGGTTTCCGGAAGAAATACCCACACATGAGGAATATAAAGAAGGTCTCAGAAATCTGGAAAAGCATGATTACAAGGTTGATTACATTCTCACTCATTCTGCCCCGCGTGAAGTGGCAGCTGCACTTGGATACGGAGAAGAGTCAACCGATGAGATCGCTTTACGCAAGTATCTCCAGCAGATAGCAGATGAGGCAGAGTACAACATGTGGTTTTTCGGGCATTT
>CAZNCH010000059.1:0-11414 GCA_964571555.1 uncultured Lachnospiraceae bacterium
GTCAAATCCCTTGCCATTACACACAGTACCAAGAAGCGACAGAAAGTTGCTCTTATGGAAAGGAACAAGCAAGTGTAACCAAAAATGTGAGACTTGTAAGTCCCGCACGAGCCGCACTGTTGAACTTGATAAGCCATTGGGTAACGATTCTGACGGCTCGGATATGCTAAGACATTTGGCCAGATCGACTTGTGCTATATTCTTCTTTTCACGATATTTACGGATTTTAACCCTAGTTGTATTAAAAACTCTGTTCGCAACTTGCCTATCGGGGTTGTATCGGTTTTATCAATTTTATATTTCATAAAATATACAAATGATTCCGGCAATATCGGAATCTTTTACAAAAGAATGAGAAATTATCCTTGCTTGCTATAATTCTCAATCATCTTTACGTATAATGACTATAATTACATAAAAACAGAGCATCAGTCCCTCACCGACCAAAGTGTAAACTGATGCTCCCCACGGGTGCTAAAGCACCTCAAATTTCTTTGTTGGCATAATACTACCATAAGTATATCCCGATTACAAGGGGGCACTTGACGGTTTTTACGCGCCCAAACGCACGAAAGGGGGCGTATTCGTATTGAGTAAAAAACATCTTTCCCTGGATGAACGTGTCAGGATCCAACATTACCTCGAAGACGGAAGGTCTATCCGCTATATTGCCGACAGATTAGATAAATCTCCATCTGCTATTTCCCGTGAAATCAATAAACATATAAAGAAGCATACTCCTCAGTTATGTGATTGCACCTACTTTGCTACATGTATGGTACGAAATATATGCGGCAACAAGAATTGTCATAAACAATGTCGAAACTGCCGGCAAGCCCGTAAGTATTGCTCTGATTATATCAAGTCTCTATGTGATATTTTAATAAATACACCATCAAATGTTTGTAATGGATGTTCTGCTTATAAACGAAAAAACTGCCATTACGAAAATCGTGTTTATGAGGCAAAGAACTTTTTGCTCTGTGTTTTAAACTGATACTTACGGATAACGGACATGAATTTGAAGACATTAAAGGCATGGAAAGATCATTATATGGTGGCAAGCGCACACAGATATTCTTTTGTGAGCCAAACAGATCAGATGAGAAAGGCTCGTGCGAAAACAATCATAAATTTATACGCTATGTAATCCCGAAAGGTACAAACATGGATCCATACAATCAGATGCAGATATCAATAATGATGAATCATATAAATAGTTATTGCAGAGAGTCTTTATTTGGTAAATGTCCATATGATATGGCAATGGCTGTTATGCCTGAAGATTTCTTTACATTACTTGGACTTGAAAAGATTCCAGCTGACGAAGTGTTACTTCGTCCCTCTCTGATATGCTTATTTTTGTAAAAATCATGATTTTTCCTTGCACTTTTGCTTCTTTAGGTATATGATAGATGCATAAAAGTAGGTAATTATGCCCGCGCCGGAAATGAATCCGCTATGGCGTATCCCAATCAAGGAAGAAAGGAGGGGCAGACTATGGCTGATATTTCGGCTCTGAATACCGTATATAATCATTTCATGACGACGTACGCGCCACAGGGTACCAACTCTCGCTACGACACGCACAAAACGAGCGAACTGCGCGGCGTCTATCATTCCATCGTCAAAATGAATAAAGAAGCCCCTCTGTTTTTGCTTGATCACAGTGACGAAGCAAAAGAATTTGCCGTGAGCGTAAAAGAGGGCGTGCGGGAGTTGAAGAATACCATCTCCTCGATTTCCGGCAACAGCGAGCAACTTCTGTCCAAAAAGGCGGTTTCTTCTTCCGATGCAAGCATTGTGACCGCATCCTATATCGGCGAAGTCGGCGGTGAGGACACCGCTCCCACGCTTGACATTGCGGTTCACAGTCTCGCGTTGCCCCAGCAGAACACGGGACATTTTCTGCCCGCTGATGAAATGGGATTGAAGGCGGATACCTATTCCTTTGGCATCCGTTCCAGAGATCTGGATTATGAATTCCAGTTTAACATCAATGAGAATGATACCAACCGCAAGATCGAGGAGAAACTTGCAAGACTCATTACGAAATCCAACATCGGTCTGTCCGCTTCCGTACTGGAAGACGGAAACGGCAATATTGCGCTGCAGCTGGAGAGCATGGATACCGGTACGAATCGGGACGACAGTCCGTTTTTCGTTGTTTCCGACGAGAAGACCAGTAAGATGCGGGGTACCGTTGCTTATTTCGGAATCGACCGGACGACGCAGCAGAACCGGGATTCCGCCCTTCTGATCAACGGGGAAGCGCGCTCGGCCGCATCGAATCAGTTCACGGTCGGCAAGATTTACGAAATCAGTTTACTGAATACAACGAAAGAAGGCAGGAGCGTCAGCATCGGTTTGAAGACCGATCTGGATTCTCTGACGGAGAACGTATCCCATCTGATTGAGGGTTACAATTCCTTCCTCGGCAAAGCCGCGGCTTTCCTTGACCGTCAGCCGAAATCGGAGAAGCTTCTCAATGAAATGAACAACATTTCTTCTTTATATAAGAACGAACTCGAATCCATCGGAATGCGCTTTGATAATTCCGGCAGGATTACGCTGGATCAAAATCTACTGCACCAGACGGTTCTGGAAGAGGATCTCTCCGAGCGGTTCAAGAGTCTGCAGGGCTTTACAAAAAGCCTGCTGAACAAGTCGAACCAGATTTTGCTGAATCCCATGGCATACACGGAGCGCACCGTGGTCGCCTACAAGAACCCCGGCAAGAACTTCACAACACCCTATATCACGAGCAACTACAGCGGAATGATGTTCTCGAGTTATTGTTGATGTTTCGCTGTAAATAAGTGCTTGGTTGCGGCAAATTCTCCGAACCTGCGTGCCGTTTAAGTCGGAAGTCTCCGTGCCAGATCCAGCGCGCGGCGCACCACGACGTGCATGTCGTAGTATTTATACTCGGCGAGCCGACCGCCGAAAATAATATGATTTTCACCGTCCGCCAATTCCTGATAGCGGGCGTAGAGCGCATTATTCTTCTCATCGTTCAGCGGATAATAGGGTTCCTCACCTTTCTTCCACTCCGCCGGATATTCTCTTGTGATTACGGTTCGATCCTGCGTGCCGAAGGTAAAGTGCTTATGCTCGATGATGCGGGTATAGGGCACTTCATATTCCGTGTAATTGACAACCGCATTCCCCTGGTAGTTGTCCGTCGCAAGCACTTCCGTTTCAAAGCGGAGCGAACGGTATTCCAGTTCCCCGTAGCAATAATCGTAAAACGCATCGATCATGCCCGTATAAAGGACGCGATCCGCGCACTGCAAAAAGGCTTCCCGATCCGAGAAGAAGTCGGTCGAAAGCCGTACCTGTGCACCGTCCAGCAGTTTCTCAATCAGCGCCGTATATCCGTCTTCCGGAATTCCCTGATACTTGTCGTTGAAATAGTTGTTGTCATAGGTGAATCGCAGCGGAAGACGTTTGATGATAAACGGCGGCAGTTCCGATGCCGGTCTGCCCCACTGTTTCTCCGTATAACCTTTGATCAGTTTCTCATAGATGTCGCGACCCGCCAGACAGAGCGCCTGTTCCTCGAGATTGGACGGCTCTCTGCAGGAAAGCGCCGCCAGCGCGTCGGCACGCTGCGCTTCCAGCACACGCACTGCTTCCGCAGGCGTTTTTACACCCCAGAGCGCATGGAAGGTATTCATATTAAAGGGAAGATTGAACAGTTCCTCCCGGTATCTCGCAATCGGCGCATTGGTGTAGCGGTTAAAGGGAACGAGCGCATTCAGATACTCCCACACCTCGCGATCGCTGGTATGAAAAATATGCGCGCCGTAACGGTGCACCTGAATCCCTTCCATTTCCTGCGTATAGACATTGCCGCCGATGTGATCCCGCTTGTCGATCACCAGACACTTTCTGCCGCGCTTCTTCATTTCGTTTGCAAAGACTGCGCCGAACAGTCCTGCACCCACAATCAGATCATCGTATTTCACTCATCTTCTCCCTTGTATGCTCACGAGCCGAACATTTCGTAGAGTTTCGTCAGTTCCAGCGATTTATCATCGATATAATAATCCGCATTCGGCTTGCCGAAGTGCAGTTCATGGTAGTTCACGCCCCACTCCCTCATCTGCCGCTCCGTTGTCCTGCGCCAGTCGATCCCCGTCACATAGCCGCGGGCGGTATGCAGGATGATCTCATTTCCCATCGCATAGAGTCGGTTAATGATTGCGATCATTTTCTCATTCGGCGGCGCGCTGTCATAATCCAGACCGGCTCTGAATCCCGCGATCACGCCGTCGATATCGAAGACGAAGCGTTTGCCCCCGTTTTGAATCTGAAGCACTTCTTCCGCACGCGCGAACTCGTCCTCGGTATCAATGTCGTAGTTGCGTTCCATGAAATAACCGGCAATCCGTTTCCCCGTCATGGAACGTTCCTCTAAGATCACGCGGGCGCGTATCACGTCGATACAGGCATTCTGATAATAGGCTTTCGGCAGCTGCTGCCGCGGCATATTGTAGCATTCCGGGATTTCCGTCAAGAGGGGCTGAATGATAGAGAACGTTCCCGCATCCGGCACGGAAGCATCCTCCGTCAGCCACATCTTATACGGGATTTCCGTCGCAGGCGCAACACACCTGATAGAATCCAGTTCCGTATCCTGCATGATTCTCTCAATCATCGCATCGATATCGGCAACCTTTCGAATCGGGTAGGTGGGGCGCAATTGAACGACGATTTCGGGAACGTAATTCTCATTCGTGCGGAGGAAATCGAGCGCGTGATAGAAGACGTCGATATCAAGCGCCGAATCCGTTGCATATGCGGCAGGACGCAGGAACGGAATCTCTGCACCGTATTCCCTTGCAATCGCCGCATATTTCTCCGAATCCGTGCTCACAATCACGCGACCGATATATGCGGACTGCAGCGCGTGCTCGATGGAATAGGCGAGCATCGGTTTGCCGTCGATTCGTCTGATATTCTTGTCAATCACGCTTTTCGACCCGCTCCTTGCGGGAATGAGCGCCAAAATATTTCTATTCTTCATTTCCTCTTCCTCTGCTGCGTTTCTGCTTCTCCGCCGCCTTGATCTTCTGCAGCGCCGTTTCGTATCTGCGGATTCCGTCCTGATAGCGAACCGCCGCCTTCTCGATCAGGATAAGATTCTCCCGTTCGACCTTACAGGGTGCATGCAGACAGTCAAAGAGGGCCCTGTCCGCGGTAAAATACCGATAACTGCCGAATTCGGTGATTTTCGTCTTCACGGTTCTTCCGACTTCCGTATAGGTCAGAAAATATCTGTTGATCGGAAAGGAAATCTCCATTTTCTTCCGATCCGATCTGGCAGTCGCCACCTTTACAACCTTCGGTTCCCACACGTTAACGCCCGCCAGAAAACACGCCGAATCCAGACAGATAATCGCATTCGGGTTCATTTTGGCAATCTCGATATACTTGTAGTCCGCAGGCTTCTTGACGTCGCATTCGTTACACCAGTACCAGCCGCGACAGAAGCGATCCAAAACGCCGTTTTCTTCCAGTTCCCGCATTTGCAGCACCGTGATGCCGTTCTCCCGCAGCTGCTCGAAACTCATATAACCGTGATTGGCATTGAACAGGCGAATGATCCTGAAATATGTTTTCGAAAGCATAACCCACCTTTTCTCTTCCCCATTATATTTAATTTAACACAAAAAATGTGTCCGTTCAAGGGCACATTTTATTCTCTTCCGCAATGAATCTCCGCAATGGATCGCTTTTCACCCAATCACTCTTACAGGCGTCCCGTTCCCTCCTGCAAGGAATAAAGCGCCCGCTGCACGGTCTCTTCAAAGGATATTTTCGGCGTCCAGCCGGTATCCCTTTTCAGCTTCTCAACGGAGGGTCGCAAAGAAACAAAGGGCGATACCGCTTCCCCGTAATGGATTCGCGCATCCGGCGCCACCATTTCCCGCATCTTCTCCGTAAAGAATCGCAAGGGATGAAAATCACCGCTCGCAAGATTATAGATTTCGCCCGGCACGCCCCGCTCCGCAATCGCGATCAGAGCCTTAGCGCAATCGGACGCATCCAGATAGTCCCAAGTCTGGGTGCCGGAAGAAAGCCGAATCGCTTCCCCGTCGTGCAACCTGCGCAGAAGATCCGGAAAGAGCCTTCCGTCAGGCTCATATTTCCCGATCAGGCTGAAGATGCGCCCCCAGTTCCATTCCATCCCGTACTGCCCGCAAAGATTCTTCGTAAGATAACAGGCTGCCGCCTTCACGGCGCCATAGGCGGAGAACGGCTCCGGGGCACTGTCTTCCGTGATCGCTTCGCTCTTCACTCCATATTCCGCCTGCGATCCCGTCGCGATATATTTCCTGCATCCGATGCGATGCGCCGCTTCCACCGACTGCACATAATGAGAGAGATTAGAATAACAGGATGCGAAATCATCCCTTCCTCGGCTCCCCCACGCAAGATGGAAAAACGTATCACAGGCAGAATCTCCGATCAGTTCCGCCAACATCGAATAAGCCCCCGTTTCCAACTCAATCACGCGAATCGAATCGGCGGGCAGCAAAGAAAGACGCGCATTGTGCGCAGAGCCCGGTCTTACAATCGCATAGACGTAATACCCGTCTTCAATTAACTGTTCCGTCAGGTTGCAGCCGGCAAAGCCCGCCGCCCCGGTTACGATCATTTTTTTCATCTTATCTTCCACATTTCCGCTCATTATGAACGTTTCACAAATTCCATCATTGACCCGCGGATCAACGCAAGATCATATTTTCCGCCCAAACGCTGCCTGGTTTCTTCACGTGTGGTATTGACCAGAAGAAGCGTATCCGCATCCAATCTACGAGGAATTTCTTCCGGAGAAATGATCGGGATGTCGTCATAAAAGATTCCTGTTGCATAGGTGTCGATCGCACAGACCATTTTCGAATTCCGAAACCGTGCCTGCATCGCATGATGCAGCCAGTACGAACTCTCAAGCGCCACTCCGATAATCGCATAGGAGAAGACCGCATCGGGATCGATCGGCAACTGGTTCACCGCCACCTCAGCATTGTTCAGAAAAGGAAAATCATGCGAGATCGGCTGATAGATTCCTTTCATCCGGTCTCTGTCGATTGCCAACTCAATCATCGTTTTACAGGTATGGATCAGATTCTCTTTGACCGATTCCGGAATCTCCGTTTTCGGATTCCAGTCTATTTCGTCGAAACGGTCCGGCGTATAGAGCGGAAGAAAACGGTCAATAAACTGAAATCTGCAATCATAACTGTTTCTGACGACTACAACGGGGATGCCCATTGCCGCGCAGGGTGTCGCAACATGCAGGCGACTGGTAATCAAAAGCGCCGCTTCCTCTCGGAACAGTTGTAATCGTTCCTCCGCCATACGATGATAATCGCGCGTTTCTTCTTCCGTAATCCGCAAATCGGTCGATGTACTTTTGATTCTGGCAAGCTGCGTCAGCGCAACCGCATCTTCTCTTAAATGTGTCGGAATATACGGCAGAACACTGTCCGGAACATCAACAAGGAAGACTTTCTTCTGCTGCTTCGTCGGCTTTCGTTTCGGGAATGTCAATGTCGTACACCCCGTTAAGAACGCATCCAAGCCTCTTTCCTGCAGGAAATCCACCGTTTCCTCGCTGCGGCATCCGATCGGCTGAAACGAACGAATGTATGCGATTTCATCCGCGGAAACCGTGCGATACGGAAGCCATCCGAAAAACACCGGAATAATTTGATCGGGAAGCGGGTAATACTTCGTATGATATGCAAACGCATCGCTGTCAATTTCAGCGCCGCTGATCAGCAAAACGACCTTCTCCCCTTGGTAAGCAGGAAGATCGAACCTGTCAAGCGGAATGATATCCTCATCCGGAATGCCGATTGATTTCAGAATGTGAATGGTTGCGATAGACTGAAAGACATCGCCGATATTCACCCTGCGTTCTTTCCGATTCTCAAGCAGCGGCTTTCTCCAGTTTAAATATCCGTATTTCATTTCCTCATCCCTCCTTTTTCTGATCCTATACAGAACCGTTTGGTTGCTGCCATGAAAATGTCCAAGGTCAACGTTCCGTCATCGTTTATGGAAGAATCGCTGCCGTTTTCAACACCTGTGACCAGTCATGCCGCTTCGCCAGCGCCATGGCTTGTTTTTTGTATGTCTCGTCGTCCTTCCTTTGCAGCGCCTCTCCGATCTGCTTGATGCAGTCAGCGATTGATGCGCTCACATAGACCGCATCGGATTGCGGAAGCAGCTGCATATCGGATGCGACCACCTGCTTCCCGCATGCCAGGTACTGATAGAATTCATTCGGAACGCTGTTCTGGTGTCTGCCAAAAAACGGCAGAATTGCAACGTCAAAGGTAGCGATCATTGCAGGAAGTCTCTCATGGGGCGTCTCAATAAAATGAAGATTCTCAAAGCCGTCCAGCCATTCCGGATATTTCCCGTAAATCTCTCCGGCAAAGATCACGTCATACTCGGCAAAGACCTCGCAAATACATTGCACCATGGCAAAATAGATGCGGTTGTCGATCACACCGGCAAAGCCGATCCGAGGTTTTGCAAGTTCCTCCCTTCGATCCTGTGCGTGTGCGGAAAACAGTTCATAATTCACCCCGCCCTGCACGTGGAGGATCTCTACCTGCTCCAGATCACGGATCTCATAATAATAAGAGATGTCACGGATCTCATTCGACGCAGCCCCCGTCAGTCGGCGAAGTTCATTTGGGATCTCCTCCGTGACATACAGATATTTCTTCTCTGGGTGCGACTTCAGATTCGAAGCGGAGAACCGTTCCGGAATCTCCCTTGCGGAATCGATCACATCAACATTCGGAAGAAGCCCTGCAAGTTGCTCCGCAGCGGTCGGCATCTGCAATGCCTTTCGCGCATCGGTGTTTTGAACATATGCCCTCGGCGGTCGGAAATTCATGATGGTATCATAGCACCGTTTTGCGGATTGATCATCCGTATAATCAAACCGGTACCGAAGTACCGCCCTTCTTTCTTTTTCATACTTTGCAGGCTCCGCGAATCCGTCTGCAATCGCTTTCAGCATTCCTTCAAAATCAAAGGCCTTTTCTCCCGGCATGTAGTCGTCTATGTTCTTGAATACAAAGCCTCGTTCCGATGTATATTCTTCATAATCCGGCAGCAGATATACCACCGGACGGTTTAGCAGCAGAAAATCAAAAACAATGGAAGAATAATCGCTGATCATCAGATCAAAGGCGTTCAGGATCTCGTCATATCTCAAATCCGCATCGAACAGCATTTCATCCGTCAGTTCCAAACATCGGTCATTCAAAGCATAGCGACGACCGGCAAAGGCGGTTTGCTCAATCGGATGCAGTTTATAGACCAATGCGGCGTCATGCTCCGTAAGAATCCGATGCAGGCGCGCGTCGTCATAATCTGAAAGCCTGAAAACATTATCGGAGAAAATCGTACCGGAATGACTGCTCCTGTTTGCCCGAAAAGACGGTGCGAAAAAGATCAGTTTACGGAAAGGCGTCAGTCGGTTCCCGAACAGTTTACGAAGCAGATCTCTGCCTCTTGAAGACACAACGCAGTCCAATCTGGGCTGTCCTGTCACGTAACTCCGTCTGATATCATAATGGAGCATCGCCGATAAACGGAACCTGTCGTCGAGGCTGTGTACGCACATCAGATCCACCATCTCAAAGAAATCGGACAGTTTCCTGGCATGATTCGGGTTCATGTCGTAATTGTAATAATCGTGCGCCTTGATCCCGCTTCCGTGCCAGAGGTTCGCGAAAATCTGTCCCTCCCGTTTGGGGATCTCATAGAACGTGTAAGAATTGAGAATCACATAATCCGCTTCCAGTATCAGTTGATTCGCCGCAAGCGTATTATAGAGCGCGCATCTGACGCCGCGTTCCCGCAGCGCCAAGTAGCGTTCGGTTTTCTTGATCACCCAAGCCGTTTCATGATCCGTATGTTCCAGAATATACCGATACATTGCAAAGGGATTGCATGCGAAATCCGGTTGCGACATGAATACAAACAACATTCGCCTTACTCCTTTACCGCCAGACCATAATGTCTCATCATCCGCCTGCACGCTTCTTCCAGAGACAATTGATGCGTCCATCCAAGCGCTTTCAGTTTCGAAGCATCCCCGCAGACAGAATCCAACGCCTGCAGAACCGCGGGATCCTTCTTTCTCGTCTCCATATTATAGGCAATCGAAATCTTCCGATCCGCAACCAGTTCTCCCATTGTCGTCGCAAGGCACAGTACGGAAGCCTCTCCTTCCTCTGCACAGATATTGTAGGCTTCCCGCGTTCTCCCGTACAGCAGTACTGTAAATAATGCGGTAATGGCGTCCGCCACATACAAGAAACTCCTGACCGGAGTACCGTCTCCCTTTAAGACGATTTCATCCCCCCACAGCAGTTGTGAAACGAAATCCGCGTGCAGTCTTCCGTCCGACAACGAAATTCCCGGACCCAGAATCTGGAACGGTCTGGCAATCACAACGGGAAGCCCGTATTTCATACTGTATGCGGCGCCAAGCGTCTCTGCCGCCCGCTTCCCGCAAGCATAAACGTTTCGCGGATTCAAAGGATCCAATATCCCGAAGTCTGTCTCGCGGATTCTGTCACTGTTTGGCAGTTTGCCGTAGACGTCCACGCTGCTCAGCAACAAAACGCCTTCACACGGGTTTTTAGTCGCCAGTTTCAGCATATTTTCGAACCCGGTTACATTGGCTGCAAACGTCGCTACCGGATCTTCATGGCGCGAGCGGATGCCCGCCGGACTGGCTGCATGAATGAAATAATGGATCTCCTCCTCTACCGAAATCGGGTCGCACACATCCTGAATGATCAGGTGAAAATCATCCCGTTTCAAGTACATTTCAAATCGTGACTTTGCTCGCTCTGCATTCCGGCAAAGCGCCAAAATCCGCGTTTGCTGATTGAACAAATCGTTTCTCCGCAGAAGAGTGTGCACGAAAAACTGCGGAACGTAACCGTTTGCTCCGGTAATCAGGACGGTTCTTTTGCGAAAGTTCTCCCATTTAAGATCCGTCTTAGCAATCAGGTCAATATCCTCCGATAACCATTGGTTCATCTCTTTCTCTCTCCATTCATTACCAGATCCCGTTCCTGTTTCAGAAACAGAGGGTAAAGCGATTCCACAATCGCAAGATCTTCCGGGTAAGTGACCTTGACGCAGAACCTGTCCCCGAGCACCATACTGCATTCCACGCCCATATTCAGCACCAGTTCGCTGTCCTCGTTCACTTCGACACGATTCTCTTCCGCCCTGTATGCTTCATGCGCCTGTTTCAGGATCCCGTAACGATAGATCTGCGGTCCCTGCTGAATGAATATTTTCTTCTTCTGCAGGGTACGGTTGACCGTCTTCCCGTCATTGCTGAACGTAATCGCATC
>CAZNCH010000060.1:0-11370 GCA_964571555.1 uncultured Lachnospiraceae bacterium
GTCGCCTGCAGAATATTGATCTCATCGATTCTGTTGTGGTCACGAATCCCGATCCCGACAGACACCGCTTCCCGCAGAATCGTCTCAAAGAGCGCTTCCCGTTTCGCGGCGCTCAACTGCTTGGAATCGTTGAGATAGAAAATCGGGTGATCCTTGGGCAGAACCACGGCAGCCGTCACGACAGGTCCCGCAAGGGGTCCTCTGCCGACCTCATCAACACCCGCAATACAGCCATAACCGCCATATTCCCGTTCAAAAGCATACATTTGGTTGATGCGTTTCAATTCCTTTGCCTGCGCAGCAAGCAGTTTCTCCGCTCTCTGTACAAGCGCGCGCACGCCGCCTCTCTCATCCTGTGCATAGGCTGCGATAAATGCGGACATATCTTCAACTTCCGTCCGCTTCCATTCTTCGCTGATTTCCGCTATGCTCTTCATCTGATCATTTCACCAATCCAAACTGATCGAAGGGTGCGATTCGAAGCAGGGCTCTCCCCACAATATCCTTCTTCCTTACGTTGCCGATCTCCGGCGATCTCGAATCGATGCTCTGCGCACGATGATCGCCGATCACAAAATACTCGTCGTCGGCAAGCTGAATCTCCTGCGCGGCGATCCCCGGATCCTCGACCTTCTGAAGCCCCTTGACATCCTTGATCTGATTACCGTCAATAAAAATCATCCCATGGGAGATCATGACGGTTTCGCCGGGAAGTCCGATCACACGCTTGATCAGACCTTCCCGTTCATATTCGCTGTTAAAGCAGATGATTTCGAAGCGCTTCGGGGACCGGAAGCGGTAGGAAATCTTATCCATGAGAAGAATGTCTCCCTCACGCAACGTATCCTGCATCGAAATATTATGAACGACAATCCTCTGTGCAATAAACGCGGAGATAAGATAGGTCAGCACCAGCACAACCAGCAGAAACACGCCGATATCAAACAGTTTCTTCAACACTCGTACGAACAGCGATTTCTTCTTCCGTTTTCTCATGTATTCAGCCATCCGTCACATTTCCTTTCGGCAGTTCCAGCGTAATTCTGCCTAACTTCCCGTTCCGAAACTCATCCAGCAGAATCCTTGCCGCCTTCTTAAGATCCGTTTCTTCCCCCTTCAAAAGACAGCCTCTTGCAAGGGCAATTCGGTTCAGCACCTCATAGCCCGTTCCGTTCTCATCCACGCCGTACCGCTCCGCGATAACGCCGGCGCGGAGTTGACGAAGCAGTCCGATCAGTTCGCACGCCAATTCCTCGCTGTCAATGATCTCATCATTCACGGAACCGATCATCGCAAGACGCAGTCCTACCTTTTCATCTTCGAATTTCGGCCACAAAACGCCCGGAGTATCCAGCAGTTCCACATTCTTGTTCAGTCTGATCCACTGCTTCCCTTTGGTCACGCCCGGTTTGTTTCCGGTCTTGGTACACGCCTTGCCTGCAAGCGCATTGATAAACGTCGACTTCCCGACGTTCGGGACCCCTACGACCATCGCACGTACCGGACGATTCAGAATCCCCCGCTTTCGATCGCGCTCGATCTTCTCCCGACAGGCTTCCTTGATTGCGGTGTCGATACTGCGGATCCCCTGCCGCGTCTTGGAATTGATCTCTACAACCGTGAAACCCAGTTCCCGATAGTACGCAGCCCAGAGTGCATTTGCATTCTCATCGGCAAGATCCGCTTTGTTCAGCAGAAGTAACCGTGATTTTCCTTTCGCCAGCAGATCCAGTTCCGGATTCCTGGAGCCAAACGGCGTTCTCGCATCCACGAGTTCGATTACAAGATCAATCAGTTTGATATTCTCCTGCATCATCCGGATCGCCTTGGTCATGTGACCCGGAAACCATTGCACCTGCATATTATTCGATCCTTCCCATTTTCACATCCTCGCCCATTCCCATCCGGAACCACACGCGGCCTTCAATCATGCTCCTGCTTACCGGACCGATGTCGGCGCTTCGGCTGTCTTCGCTCTCCGCGCGATGATCTCCCAGTACGAAATATTCTTCCAAATCCAGCGTGATTTCATTCGCCGCAATGCCCGGCTCCATGATCTCGGAAGAATAGTCGTTGCGGTACAATTCCCCATTGATGAACAGCTTCCCCTGTTTGATTTGAATCTTATCTCCCGGGATTCCCAGGACCCGCTTCACATAAAGATGCGTGTTGGGATTGCCGTTCGGATGAAACACCACGATATCACCCCGCTGCGGTCCGCGGAACTGATAGGCGATCCGGTTGATCAAAACTTCCTGTCCGTTGCCAAGCAGCGGCTCCATGGATGCGCCGATCACGCTGCTCCGGATTCCGAAAGAATATACCAGAAAAACGCCCAGAAAAAACGAAATCACGATTCCGCCGATCCATGAGAGCGCCTCGTAGAGGATCCCTGTATTGAATTTCTGTTTTCTGGGCTCCACATGCAAGGTGCCGCCCCTGTAATCACGAGATTTTTTACGCATAAATACAACCCGTTCTTCCGTTCCTATCAACAGTATAAATGATTTTCACCGTCAATACCACAAGAAAAA
Organism: uncultured Lachnospiraceae bacterium; assembly: GCA_964571555.1. Taxonomy (GTDB): domain Bacteria; phylum Bacillota; class Clostridia; order Lachnospirales; family Lachnospiraceae; genus UBA2868. The sequence goes on from CAZNCH010000060.1 coordinate 2,535, forward strand.
GCAGATACCGCTTTCGGTATCTGCTCCGTTATTCCCTGCTATTTCAGAAGTTCCTTGACCTTGCTTCTCTTGCCGACACGATCGCGCAAGTAGAACAATTTCGCTCTTCTGACCTTACCGCGTCTGATCACTTCGATCTTCTCAACATGCGGAGAATGCAACGGCCATGTCTTCTCAACGCCGACGCCGTTACTGTTCTTACGAACGGTAAAGGTTTCTCTGTTGCTTCCGCCCTGTCTCTTGATCACGGTTCCCTCAAACACCTGAATTCTCTCGCGGTTACCCTCTTTGATCTTCGCATAAACCTTCACGGTATCGCCGACAGCGAATTCATCCACCTTTTCTTTCAGCTGCTCCGCTTCAATTTCTCTGATGATACTGCTGTTCATTCTTGTTCCTCCTAAATCATTATTGACGTTCTTGCTCAGGTCATGAACAGCGGACCGTCTCTTTCTCAGTTAGCAACTTAATTACTTTATCATATTCTTCCGGCGTTTGCAAGGATTACTTGTGCAAATCACCGTCATTTTCATGATGTTCCGACAGAAATTTCTCAAACAGATCGGGACGGCGTTCCAGCGTCCTGCGCACGCTCTGCTCAAATCTCCAGTTCTCGACATTCTCGTGGTGTCCCGAGAGGAGAACTTCGGGAACGCGTTTTCCGTGCCACTCCTCCGGTCTTGAATATTGCGGATATTCGAGCAGATGCGCTTCGAAAGATTCCGTTTCCGCCGAACCGTCATTATGCAAAACACCCGGCACCAGCCTTGCAATTGCATCCACCAGAATCATCGCGGGCAGTTCCCCGCCTGTCAAAACATAGTCTCCGATCGAGATCTCATCGGTCACGATTTCCTCTATCACCCGCGCATCAATGCCCTCATAGTGACCGCAGAGGATCACCAGTGCTTCCTCTTTCGCCAGTTCCTTCGCCATCTTCTGATCAAAGGTCGTACCCTGCGGACTCATATAGATCACACGGGGCTTCTTCGGTAAGGATGCAACCGCCGCTTCATACGCCCGATAGATCGGCTCCGCCTGCATCAACATTCCGGCGCCGCCCCCGTAGGGGTAATCATCCACTTTATGATGCTTGTTATGGGCGAAATCCCGAATGTTGACCGCAGACAACGATACCGTACCCTTTGCGCTTGCGCGCCCTAAGATACTCGTATTCATGATATCCGTGATCATTTCAGGAAACAGCGTCAATACAGTAAAATGCATCAGAGTCCCTCCGGAACGCGTACAATCATTCTCCCGTCTTCCGGTTCCACCGAAAGAACGCACTGTTTGATGGCGGGAAGCAACAGCTGCGCACCCGTTTCGCGCCTGATCACATATACATCGTTGGCGCCCGTTTCAATGACGTCTTCCAACGTACCGATCTTCCTTTCCTCTTCATCCAGAACCTGCATCCCGAGAAGATCCGCAATGAAATATTCATCCTTTTGCAGTTCTACGGCATTCTCTCTGGTCACAAAGAGCGACAAACCGCGATACTTCTCAATGTCATTGATCGAATCGTAACCTTGAAATTTCAGAATCACGAACTGCTTGAAGAACTTCACCGACGCAACGGAAAGAGGAAGTCTCTTCCCCTGACCTGTGTCAAGGAGGACTTCCTTCAGTTTCTTGAATCGATTGACATCATCCGTGGTCGGAAATACTTTCACCTCACCATGCACGCCGTGCGTGGAAGAAATGATTCCGACCTGTAAGAACTGTTCCATAAACCCTCATCACTGAATATCGACAATGACTCTCTTCGCTTCCTTGGCGGACGCCGCTTTCACAACGGCACGAATTGCTTTCGCAATCCGTCCCTGCTTGCCGATTACCTTGCCCATATCCGAAGGAGCGACATGGAGTTCAAGAACGATCGTACGGTCATCCTCTCTCTGTGTCACAACCACTTCATCGGGGTTCTCAACAAGCGCTTTTGCGATTACCTCAATTAATTCTTTCATTTGATTTCCTCCTGGGTAAGTTTATTTCTCGATACCGGCAAGCTTGAAGATTTTGGCTACCACTTCCGTCGGCTGCGCGCCGTTTGCAAGCCACTTCTTTGCCGCCTCTTCGTCTACCTGGAAGGTGGAAGGATCATTGTTCGGGTCATATGTTCCGATCTCTGCGATACATCTGCCGTCTCTGGGGCTTCTGGAATCCGCAACAACGATTCTGTAGAAAGGAGCCTTCTTCTGTCCCATTCTTCTAAGTCTGATTTTAACTGCCATTTTTCTTTCCTCCGTAACTGTTATCTTTTCTTTGCTTTTATTTATGTTAAAAAGGCATTCTGAATCTGCCCTTTTTACCACCGAACAGATTGGGCATCTGCTTCATCATCTTCTGTGTCTGCTCGAACTGCTTCACCAGACGGTTGACCTCTGAAACATCCACGCCCGCTCCCTTTGCAATCCTGAACTTCCGTTGGGGATTCAGAAGTTTCGGATTCCTGCGTTCCGCCCTGGTCATGGAGAGCACGATTGCTTCCGTATGCGCCAACTTCTTCTCATCCACGGCATTTTCAAGATCGCTTGTTTTGATTCCGCCCATACCAAGCCCCGGCATCATCGAAAGCACACTGGAAATTCCGCCCAGTTTCTTCATCTGACGCATGCTCTCAAGATAGTCCTCGAAATCAAACTTTCCGCTCTTGAAGCGGCGCGTCATATCGCGTTCCTGATCCGAATCAATCTCAATCTCCGCCTGCGCCTTTTCGATCAGGGTCAAAACGTCGCCCATGCCGAGAATCCTGTTCGCCATTCTGTCGGGATAGAACTGTTCGAGATCGGACAGTTTCTCGCCCATGCCGACAAAAAGGATCGGCTTGCCGGTCACCGCCTTCACGGAAAGCGCCGCGCCGCCTCTGGCGTCGCCGTCCATCTTGGATAACACGATCCCGTCGACGCCGACCTGATCCGCAAAGGATTTCGCCACATTCACCGCTTCCTGACCGGTCATGGCATCCACTACAAGTAAGGTCTGATGCACCCCGACGGCGTCCCTGATCCGCATCAGTTCCCGCATCATTTCTTCGTCGATCTGCAAACGACCCGCCGTATCCAGAAGAATAATCTGATGCCCGTTCTTCCTCCCGAACGCAATGGCGTCGCGCGCAATTTGCACAGGATCCTTGCAGTCTTCTTGCGCGAACACATCCACGTCCTGCTTCTGCCCGTTGATCTTTAACTGCTCGATTGCAGCCGGACGATAGACATCACAGGCGACGAGCAGACTCTTTTTACCTTTCTGCTTCAACTTCCCTGCAATTTTCGCAGCGGTTGTCGTCTTACCCGCACCCTGCAAGCCGCACATCATCACGATGGTCTGCGCCTGTCCCGGCTCCAGTTTCAGTTCCGTCGTCTCGCTCCCCATGAGGGCGGTCATTTCCTCGTTAACGATTTTAATGACCATTTGTCCTGGATTCAATCCGTTCATGACGTCAGCGCCGATTGCCCGTTCCTCCACGGAGCGGACGAACTCCTTCACCACGCGGAAATTCACATCGGCTTCCAACAGGGCAAGTTTCACTTCTTTCAGTGCCGCCTTCACATCCGCTTCCGTCAGACGTCCCTTGGAACGAAGCTGCTTGAATACTCTCTGCAATTTTTCGGTCAGGTTCTCAAAAGCCATAATTCCTCTATCGTTCAGATCTACAGCAGTTCCATCATCTCATCCGTCAGCGCCGTAATCCTTGCATCCTTCTCATCCCCCGAACCGCTCAGCGTCCTGATCTGTCCGATCAGACCGCGCAACTTTAAGAAACGGTCGATCAACTGCAGCTTCTCTTCGTATTCCAGGAGTTGTCTGTCGCAGCGCTTCAGCAGGTCATGGATCCCCTGTCGGGAAATCTCATAGGCATCCGCCAGTTCCGATAACGACAGATCCCCGTATGCGGCGTCCTCATAGATCCGCTTCTGGTGATCCGTAAGCAACTGACCGTAAAAATCATATAACAGATTTCTCTCGATGAGTTTATCCATAACATGTAAGATTCTATCGAATAAAAGCGATGCTGTCAAGTAAAACTTCTTGACAGCATCGCTATTCTATGGAAATCGTCATCCGAAACATTTAAATATTCGTCCGCACGAGTCTGGGCTTGTAACCGTTCTTGTTCAGCATTTCGATGATCTGCTCCTTATGCTCCGTACCGAAAGCTTCCAGCGTGATCCGAAGTTCCACCGCCGCCGAACGGTTGGTGGATACGAACTGGTTGTGCTCCAGTTTGATCACGTTGCCGTTCTGCTCCGCAATGACGGAAGCCACTTTGGAAAGTTCCCCCGGCTTGTCGGGAAGCAGTACGGATACCGTAAAGATCCGGTCCCTCATGATCAGACCCTGCTGAACGACGGAAGACATCGTAATCACGTCCATATTGCCGCCGCTTAGGATCGAAACGATTTTCTTGTTCTTCACCCTCATCTGCTTCAATGCCGCAACGGTAAGAAGACCTGAATTCTCCACGATCATCTTATGGTTCTCCACCATGTCGAGGAAAGAAACGATGAGATCGGCATCGGAAACCGTAATGACCTCGTCAAGATTCTTCTGCAGATAGGAGAAGGTCTCTTTGCCGGGCGTCTTTACGCAGGTACCGTCGGCGATCGTGGAAACATGTTTTACGGTTGTCACCTTGCCGGCTTCCAGACTGGCCTTGACGCAAGCCGCGCCTTCCGGTTCCACGCCGATCACCTTGATTTTCGGATTCATCATCTTGGCAAGCGTTGCCACACCGCAGGCGAGTCCGCCGCCGCCGATCGGCGCCAGAATATAGTCCACCAGCGGCAGTTCCTTGAAAATCTCCATTGCGATCGTTCCCTGTCCGGTTGCTACCGCAGGATCGTCAAAAGGATGAATAAAGGTATAGCCGTTTTCCTTGGCAAGTTTCAATGCATGAGAACAGGCTTCATCATAGCCGTTGCCGTAGAGCACGACTTCGGAGCCGTAACTTTTGGTGCGGTTCACCTTAATGAGGGGCGTCGTGGTCGGCATCACAATCACCGCCTTGGTCTTGAATTCCTTCGCCGCAAAGGCAACCCCCTGTGCATGATTGCCGGCGGAAGCGGTAATGATCCCTTTCTTTCGTTCCTCTTCCGTCAGGGTACTCACCTTGTAATATGCGCCTCTGATCTTATATGCGCCCGTCAGCTGCATATTCTCAGGCTTTAAATAAACCTTATTCCCCGTCTGCGCACTCAGATAACCGGAATACACAAGTTTGGTCTCCAGGGTAACCTTTTTCACCACCTCGCTGGCTTCCTCGAACTTCTCTAACGTTAACATCCTATCTCCTCTCCGACTCCGGCGTTTCCGACGCTTCGTCGAACGCCTGATCAAACAACGCAGCCACAAACCGATCCGCATTGAACTTCTGCAAATCTTCGATGCGCTCTCCCACACCGATATATTTCACCGGAAGATGCAATTCGCTCTCAATCGCGATCGCAATTCCGCCTTTGGCGGTTCCGTCCAGTTTGGTCAGAATCACTCCGCTTGCATTCGCCGCTTCGTGGAATTCTCTTGCCTGGTTCAGCGCATTTTGTCCGGTGGCGCTATCCAGCACGATCAGTGTCTCCTGATAGGCTTCCGGATATTCCCGCTCGATGATGCGCTTCATCTTCTTCAATTCTTCCATCAGGTTCTTCTTATTGTGAAGACGTCCCGCGGTATCGCAGAGCAAGATGTCCGCCTGTCTGGAACGCGCCGCCTGCAGCGCGTCATAGACGACGGAAGAGGGATCCTGCCCTTCCGCTCCCCTGATGATTTCAACGCCCGCACGATCCGCCCAGACCGCCAACTGCTCCGCCGCTGCCGCACGGAACGTATCGGCAGCCGCAATGATGACACGTTTTCCCTGCTGTTTGAAAAGGGCTGCCAGTTTGCCGATGCTTGTGGTCTTGCCGACGCCGTTGACGCCGATCACCAGCACCACACTGACATGATTTTCAAACGCATAGGCGTTTTCTCCCTGATTCATCTGCGCGCGGATGGAACGAACCAGATACTCCCTGCATTCAGACGGCTCTTTCAAATGGGCTTCCTTCACGTGTCTCTTCAGATCCGACAGAATCGCATCCGTCGCATGTACCCCGACGTCGCCCATAATCAGGATTTCTTCCATCTCTTCATAGAACGCCTCATCAATGGAAGAGGCGCGAAACGCTGCCGCAAGGTTCTCCGAAATCTGCGTTCGCGTCTTGCTCAAGCCCTGTTTTAATCGTTCAAATAATCCCTGTTCAGCCATTAATCATCCAAATCTTTCTCAATCAGATTGACGGACACCAGTGCGGAAACGCCCTTCTCCTGCATGGTGATGCCGTACAGTCGATCCGCCTGTTCCATTGTACCGCGTCTGTGCGTAATCACAATAAATTGCGTGTGCTTTTTCAGTTTATGCAGATAGCCCGCAAACCGTCCCACGTTGGATTCGTCCAGCGCCGCCTCAATCTCATCGAGCAGACAGAACGGCGAAGGCTTCAGGTTCTGAATCGCAAACAACAACGCAATCGCGGTCAGCGCCTTCTCGCCGCCGGAGAGCTGCATCATATTCTGCAATTTCTTCCCGGGCGGCTGTGCAATGATCCGGATGCCCGCCTCGAGGATATCTTCCTCGTCCGAAAGTTCAAGCGTTCCTTTTCCGCCGCCGAACATTTCTTTGAAGACCGCGTCGAATTCCTTCCCGATCTCATGGAATTTCTCGTCGAACTGTTTGCGCATCGCCGCGTCCAGTTCTTCGATGATGCCCTTGAGCGTCTCTTCCGCTTTCACCAGATCATCATGCTGTTCCTTGAGGAAGGTATAGCGTTCCATCAGGTTCTTATAGTCCTCGATCGCATTGACATTGACGTCACCAAGACTCCTGATTTCATCCTTGAGCGCTGAAATGCCCCTTCTGATCGGTGCAATCTCTTTTAATTCTTCATCACGCATCGGAAGCGCCTGCGTCAGGGTCAGTTCATACTCATTCCACATATAGGCCGCCTGTCCTTCCTGCCCTTCTTCCGCGCGCTCCCGCTGGTTCGTGAGCCGGAAGACTTCCTTATCGAGGCTGTTCATCCGCTCGGACAATTCGTCCCGCTTCTCCAGGAAACCTTTCTGCTCCGCATTCAGTTCTTCTTTCTTTCGGATAAGCGCCTGCAGCCCGCTCTCCTCATCCGTCTGTACGCTGTCCGCCGCTACGATGGTCTTCTGCAGTTCCACAATATCGTTCTGTTTCTGAACAATCGTTTCCGCCGCCTCTTTCAGACGCTTCTCCAATTCATCCCGTTCCGTACTCAGCCGTTGTTTCTCGTTCTCTACACGATCCACATTCTGCTGCCCGAATTCCTGCTTTTGCAGCGCACCCTGCAGATCCAGTTCCAATTGCGTGGAATCCAGCACCAACATGGTTTCCTCGTCGTTTAGTTGCTGCAATTGCGAATCGAATCCTGCAATCTTACCTTTCAGTTCAAATTCCAACTGCTCCGAATAGGACAAGTCCTTTTTCACAGACTTTCGGCTGTTTTCGAGTTCGATCGTCTTCTGTTCGATCTCGCTGTTTTCAATTTCAAGCGCAGCCAGTTCCTCCGCGAGCTCATCCTTTTTCAGTTTGGCACTGTCAACGCTTAACTGCGCGGTATTCTGGCTGATGAACTGCTCCTGCTGAATCGCCTTCAACTGCTCCAGTTCTTCTCTGGCGGCACTTCTCTCTCTTTTGATCGAAACAATCTCCGCTTTGATTCCCTCGATCGTTTTCAGTTTCCCGGCTACCGCATTTTCGAGATTTTCAATCTCACGTTTTCTTCCCAGAAGATTCCCCGCGTTCTGAAAGGCGCCGCCTGCCAGCGCGCCGCCGGGAGTTAAATACTCGCCCTCAAGCGTGACCAGACGAACCTTATATTTATACTTCTTCGCTATCGCAAGCGCATGATCCACCTGATCGATCACAACGATCGCCCCTAAAAGCTGACTGACCACATCACGATAGACGGCGTCCGCTTTCACCAGATCGCATGCCATTCCAAGGAAGCCCGCTTCATGACGAATCTGCGGATAATCGTATTCTCCCCTGCCCTTGACGGTGGTAAGCGGAAGAAAGGTCGCGCGTCCCGCCTTCTTTTCTTTCAGATAGGCGATCATCTTCTTCGCCGCCTGTTCATCCTTCATCACAATGTTCTGGATGTTGCCGCCGAGCGCCGTTTCAATTGCCGTCTCGTATTTCTTCTCCACTGACAGAATATCCGCAACAACGCCCAGAATACCGGGGTTCTTCGCCTTCTGTTCCATGATGGCGCGAATGCTCCCGCCATATCCCTCGTAGCGTTCGGTCATATTCCGTAGCGTCTCCAGTTTGGATTTCTCCTCATGATACGCTACCATAGCCACGGAAAGTTCGGCGTCTTTTTGCTCCAGACCGCTTCTGAATCCGGCGATCCTCTCTTCCAGAGCGAGTTTCTTCGCATCGCTTGTAAGAATCGCAGCATTGATCTCATTTAAGTTTGTAAGCAGTTCCTCGATGATTTTCTCCTGATCGTTATCATCGGACTTCGCAGTCAGGAGTTTGGAGCGGATCTCCGCCATACGAATGTTGTTCTGTTCCAGTTGCGTCTCAAAACGCCCCATCGACGTTTTGATCGCGGCGCGGTCATTTAACGCCTTGAACAAAGCGTTCTGATTCGCTTCGACATCGCCGGTCAGCGACTGTATCTTCGCATGGAGCGCATCGATGACCGCCGCTTTCGCATCTCTTTGCTCCGTCAGTTCCGCCACTTTCGCATCCAGTTCCGACTTGTCGGCAAGCAACTGCGCCTTCTCGCTTTCCTTTTGCGTGATTTCTCCGTTCAGGGCGGTC
>CAZNCH010000061.1:0-10382 GCA_964571555.1 uncultured Lachnospiraceae bacterium
GGGAAAGAGGTCGTCGATGCAAACGGCAGATACATCCTTCCGGGACTGATTGACAGCCATATTCACATCGAATCTTCCTATTTGAGCCCGGAAGAACTCGGCAAAATTCTGGTTCCGCACGGAACGAGCGTGATTGTCGCGGATCCGCATGAAATCGTGAACGTATGCGGTATCAGAGGGCTTGACTATATGATGGAAGCCGCAAAAAGAACGAAGTTGGATATTCGGTTCATGCTTCCGTCCTGCGTTCCCGCCACCCCGTTTGAGAATGCGGGCGCAACGGTTAACGCGCAGGACATGGAAGAACCGATGAGACGCGATGAGATTTTAGGGCTTGGCGAATTCATGAATTCCGTCGGCGTGATTCATAACGACGAAGCGGTGATCGATAAACTGATGGTGGCAAAAGCTGCCGGCAAACTGATCGACGGACATGCGCCGGGCGCAACGGGCAAAGATTTGAACGCCTATTGCAGCGTCGGGATTCTTGCGGACCATGAATGCGAGACGCTTTCCGACATGGAGGAGCGGATCGGCAACGGCATGTATGTGATGCTTCGCGAGGGCAGCGCCTGTCATAACTTAAATACAATGCTTCCGGGAATCAATGCATATACGGCGAGAAGGTGTCTGTTCTGTTCCGATGACCGCCAGCCCGAGACGATTTTTCACGAAGGGCATATCGACAACCATTTGAGAATGTGCGTCAAGGGCGGGATTGATCCCGTGACCGCGATTCGGATCGCCACGCTGAATGCGGCGGAATGTTTCGGGCTTACGGGGCTTGGCGCGATTGCGCCGGGATACCGTGCTGACTTGAATATTGTGGACGATTTGACCAATTTCAACACGCAGATGATGTTCCTTCGCGGTGAGTTGGTGGCGAAAGACGGCGCATATCTCTTCCCCGTGGAGAAATACGATATTTCTTCCGTGAAAGGGAGCGCAGTTGTAAAGGAGTTCTCCAAAGAGAAATTCAAAATGCGCCTGCAGTCCGATACGGTGCATGCGATCGGCGTTCTGCCGGGCGGCGTGGTGACGGAAGATGAAACCGTTACCGTGAAAGTAGATGAGAACGGTGAGTTCATCTATGATCCGAATCAGGATGTGGTGAAACTTGCGGTTGTGGAACGACACCACAACACCGGAAACGTTGCCTGCGCTTTTCTGGCAGGGTACGGGATAAAAAGAGGCGCAATCGCCCTCTCGATTGCACACGATTCCCACAACATCATTGTCGCCGGCGTGTCGGACGAGGAAATGGAATTCGCGGTGAACGAACTGGTAAAGCAGGAAGGCGGCATCGTTGCGGCCATGGACGGAAAAGTGATCGGTTCCATGCCGATGCCCATTGCCGGACTCATGAGTGATCAAGATGGAAAATGGGTAGAAAAAACTCTTTTAGATATTCACAATATCATGTATAATGATTTCGGGGTGAGTCGGGAGGTAGAACCGGTTATGACATTGTGTTTCATGTCTCTGCCTGTCATACCTGCGATTAAGCTGACGGACATGGGGTTGTTCGACGTGCTTAAGTTCGATTTCATTCCGGTAGAAGTCAACTAAATAAAAGGAGAAGATCATGCTCGAGAAATTATTCAAACTCAAAGAAAACAAAACCGACGCTAAGACTGAGATTCTCGCAGGTATTACAACCTTTATGACGGTTGCTTATATCCTGGCGGTGAATCCGTCCATCCTTTCCGCCTCCGGAATGGATCAGTCCGCAATCCTCATGGCTACCGCAATCGCTTCGTTCATTGCCTGTATCGCCATGGCATTGCTCTCTAACTATCCCTTTGTACTTGCACCCGGTATGGGCTTAAACGCTTACTTTGCATTTACCGTCTGCGGTTCCATGGGATATCCCTGGCAGGTTGCACTGCTTGCAGTCCTGATCGAGGGTGTGATTTTTATTCTGTTATCCTTGACAAATCTGCGTGAAGCCATCTTCAATGCGATTCCGCTGACACTGAAAAAGGCGGTTTCCGCAGGTATCGGCTTGTTTATCGCTTTCATCGCGCTGCAGAATGCCAATATCATCGTCAATGACGATGCAACACTGGTGGTTATGGTGAGATTCGTAGACGAGTTCTCTACCGTCGGCGTCACCGCTCTGCTGGCAATTGTCGGCTTCTTCATCATCGCTCTTTTAAGCCACAGGCAGGTGAAAGGCGCAATCCTGATCGGCATCTTTGCAACATGGATTCTCGGTATCCTCTGTCAGCTGATCGGCGTTTACGTGCCGACGCCGGATGCCGGTTTCTATTCCCTGATTCCGAGTTGGTCTTCCTTTGATATCACGGCGCTCGGCTCCACATTCGGCAAGTGCTTCGACTTTGCGGCAATGGGCAATATCAAAGTACTGGATCTGATCATTGTCGTATTCGCTTTCCTCTTTGTTGATATTTTCGATACGCTTGGCACGGTTGTCGGCGTTGCAATGAAGGCGAATCTGCTCGACGAAGACGGCAAACTTCCGAGAATCAAAGGCGCGCTGCTTGCAGATGCGATCGGAACGACCGTCGGCGCTATTTTCGGAACCTCTACCGTAACGACTTATGTAGAGAGTTCTTCCGGTGTCTCCGAGGGCGGAAGAACAGGTCTTACCTCCGTGACGGCAGGTCTTCTGTTCCTTCTGGCAATCGTTTTTGCACCGATCTTTATTTCCATCCCGAGTTTTGCAACCGCTCCCGCACTGCTGTATGTCGGCTTCTTAATGCTTTCCGCAATCAGGGACATCGACTTTACGGATCTGACAGAAGCAGTTCCCGCATATCTTTGCGTGATCTTCATGCCGCTGGCATACAGTATCTCCGAAGGTATTGTGCTCGGATTGATCTCCTATGTTGTGATTAACCTTTTCGCAGGCAAGGAGAACCGCAAGAAGATCACCCCGTTAATGTACATTCTCGCGATCCTCTTTATTTTGAAGTATATCTTCCTGTAAAACTGATCGTGAGTTGAGATGGAAAGGACTATTCTTTCACCATAAGGAATAGTCCTTTTTCATAAGAAATCAGAGAGGTAAAATCATGAAATACTATGTGGACTGTAATGCGAAACCCTATGGCGACGGCACCAAGGAAGCGCCGTTAAAGCGAATCGGCGAAGCGGCGCGCATTGCGGAAGCCGGCGATACCGTGCTGGTAGCGCCCGGAATCTATCGTGAGCATGTGGATCCCGCCAACGGCGGAACGGAAGAGAACAGGATTCTCTACCGAAGCGTCGAGGAAAGGAAGGCTGTCATCACCGGTGCGGAACCGGTAACCGGATGGACGCAGTATAGTGGAGACGTCTATTGCTTACGACTGCCCTATTCCTATTTCGGCGCCTACAACCCCTATACGGATTATGTGTACGGAGACTGGCTTGACGGCGACGTCAGAGCACATACCGGAGAGGTCTACTTCAACGACAAATCCATGTATGAGAAACAGGCCCTGGAAGAGGTGCTGGAACCGAAGAGGAGCAACAGATCCTGGGATCGTGAGTTTTCCATATATACATGGTACACGGAGCAGGATCCTGAGACCGAAGATACGTTGATTTATGCGAATTTCCACGGCGCGGATCCGAACGAAGAAAATGTCGAGATCAACGTGCGCAGATACTGTTTCTATCCGTTGCGAGAGCATGTGAATTACATTACGCTTTCAGGCTTCTGCGTGACCAGGGCTGCAACGCAGTGGGCTCCCCCTACGGCGCTGCAGGAAGGCATGATCGGTCCGCACTGGTCAAAGGGCTGGATCATCGAGAACTGTGAGGTGTCCCATTCCAAATGCGCCGGTATTTCGCTCGGCAAGTACAAACAGGACAACAACGACAACAAATGGTCGAAGGTGAAATGGAAAAACGGTACGCAGACGCAGAGAGACTGCGTCCTGATTGCGCAGATCGACGGTTTCAGCAAGGAAACGATCGGTTCGCACATCGTCAGGAACTGCGAGATTCACGATTGCGGTCAGACCGGTATCGTCGGGAACTTAGGCTGTGTCTTCTCGCTGATCGAGAACAATCACATCCACCATATCAATCACAAGCAGGAACTGCGCGGTGCGGAGATCGGCGGCATCAAGTTCCATGCACCCATTGACGTGATCATCCGGAACAATCGTTTCCACCACTGTACGAGAGGCGTGTGGCTCGACTGGCAGGCGCAGGGTACCCGCGTAAGCGCGAATCTGTTCTATGCCAATACGGTGCCGGAAGATTATCTGTTGGAAGAGAAGAAGAATCTGGGCTTGGGACTGGGCGAAGACCTGTTCATCGAAATTTCCCACGGGCCGACGTTAATTGACAACAACATTCTGCTTTCCGAACGTGCGATCAAATATCCGGCGCAGGGCTGCGCCTTTGTTCACAACCTGATCGCAGGCTCCATTACCGCGGTCGGCGTCGGCGTCAAAAACGGCGCCACCCATTATGATTCGACGAGATACACGCCCTATCATCTGCCGCACCGCACGGAGATTACGGGCTTCATGTCCGTGCTTCACGGAGATACGAGATTTTACAACAACATCTTCGTGCAGCAAAAGGTGCGTGAAGACCTGCGCGAGGTTGCCAATGTATTGCCGGATCGGATGTGGGATACCTTCCTTGTGGACGCGGGAACCTTTCCGTTTGATGATTATATGACTCGGGAAGAGTGGCTGACTTATTTCGAGGGCTATGTCGGCGAAGGCAATCCCGATCGTGACCGTTATTATATGCCGCTTCCGGTATGGTTTGGCGGAAACGCATATTATAACGGCGCCAGGGCGTGCCGACTTGAAACGGATGCGTTTACGGACAACGAAAATGAGATTTATGTAAACCTGAAGGAAGAACAGGGCGCCGTTTATCTTGAGACCAATCTCGGTGAATTTCTTCCGGAAGGGAACGGTGAATTGATTGATTCCGATACGCTTGGCAGAGCCTTTGAGCCGGAGGAACGATTCGAAGAACCCGACGGATCGGATATTGTATTCGATACGGATTATTTCGGGCAGACGCGCGGCAGCAGGATCTTCCCCGGTCCGTTCGCTGATTATATCGGGAATGATTTTGAATTAAACCGTTTAGATGCAGGAGCAGTATGATTAAAGTTTTTCTGGTAGAAGATGAATTCGTAGTAAGAGAAGGAATTAAGAATAATATAGACTGGGTCGGGCACGGCTATGAGTTCTGCGGCGAAGCAAGCGACGGCGAACTGGCGTTTCCGATGATTGAGAAACTGCGTCCCGACGTCGTAATTACAGATATCCGGATGCCGTTTATGGACGGACTTGAGCTGAGCAGGCTCATCAAGAAAGAGTTTCCATGGATGGAAATCATTATCTTGTCCGGTTTCGAGGAATTCGAATACGCGAAGGAAGCGATCAAGATCGGCGTGGCGCAATATCTGACCAAGCCGATCAAGGGGGACGATCTGATACGGGAAGTGGATATCCTTGCGGGTAAGATCGAGGAGAGCAGGAAAGAGCGGGAGGTTCGTGAGAAATACCGTCAGGAAATGGAAGAGAATACCCGCAAAGACCGGTTCGATCTCTTTAATGATCTGGTGACGGGTGAGAAATCCCTGCCGGAGCTGATGGAACTGGCGGAGAAACTGTCCATCGATCTGACCGCAATCCACTACAACATCATTCTGCTGACGATGCAGTCTGAGAATCATACGCAGGGCGAGTATTCCACCAGTTCGGTTGAGGTCGAGGCGCGTCTGAATGAATGGAACCGCGAGCATTCCTTTGTTCTCTTCGACAGAAATTTAGAAGGAAAGGCACTGCTGTTTGAAGCGGATAACGAAGAAGAACTGAAAGAGAACCAGAATGCCTTTATTGCGCGTTTTGAAACGCTCATCAAGGGCTATCCGAAACTGCGTTATTTTGGCGGGATCGGAGAGCCGGTGAACCGTCTGCGCAGATTGCCGGAGTGCTTTGAATCCGCCAACCATGCCTACGCGCATCGATACTTCGTGAACGAGAGCCGCTTCATGCAGTTGCCCCCCGGCGCTGTGAATACCGTGAAGAAGGATGCATTTGATCTGACGACCGTCGACCCGAGGCAGTTTGATAAGAACCGGATCGGTAATTTCTTAAAGCTCGGGAGCAGGGATGAGGTTTCCTTTTTCATGGATGAATTCGTGAAGGACATGGGGAAGAAGAGTCTCGAGTCCATGATGCTGCGGCAGTATATTGCAATGGATACCTATTTTACGGTGGTATCGTTCTTAGAGGAACTCGAATACGAGCGTGATCTGATCGACGCGCCGGACATTCCGGGCGATACCCTGAAAAATGCCGCGAACACCGTGAAGTATATGACGGACATTATTTCCGTTGCCGTGGAACGCAGAGAGAGGAAGACCAGCAGCCGTTACGGCGAGGTTGTGGACGAGGTGCTTCGCTATATCGAAGAACACTATTCGGAAGAAGAACTGTCCCTGAATTCGCTTGCCAGCCATGTGAATATCTCACCGAACCATTTGAGCATGATTTTCTCCCAGCAGACCGGACAGACCTTTATCAAGTACCTGACGGATTATCGAATGAATAAGGCAAAGGAAATGCTCAAATGCAGCGGAAAGCGCGGCAGTGAGATTGCGCTGGAAGTCGGCTACAAGGATCCGCATTATTTCTCCTATATTTTCAAGAAGACACAGGGCATGACGCCGACCCAGTACCGCGGCGGCAGAAATGCGGAGGATGAGGAATGAGCAGATTCTTAAGACTCAAGGAAGTCGTGCTGAACTCCACCCTTGCGACCAAGATCAGATATTCCTATCTTCTGATCATTATTCCGATGCTCGTGCTGATTACGACCTGCTTCTATTACATTTGGGACAGTAACAACCGTTATGCCGAAATGATCAATTCGGCGGTCATTGCGAGCGAGTTCAGTCTTGATTTCAAAAAGGACTTCGACTATGAGACCTATCTTCTGATCATCGGCAACAAGTCGATTGAGGAATCGGGTCTGGACGGTTTGCTGTCGGAAGCCAATCGCGTTGTGGGCGGGTTGACTTCCCTTGAGGGTTCGCAGGAAAATGAGAGAAGACTGCGCAGCGCCCAGAAATATTTGAGCAATCTTTCGACCTATATCGATCGAATCAAGAAGAATCTGGAAGAAGGGAATAAATACGAGGACAATATCGAGATCTGGGAAAACGACGTACAGATCGTAACGCAACTTCTGGGGGAAACGATTTTTGATTATATTTATTACGAAATCAAAGGCATCGAGGTCGCCAGAGCCGAGTATCAGGAATTCTACCTCGGAATGGTGCGGTATTCCCTGATCGCTTTCGGTCTGGTCATCATTTTGCTGGTGTTTCTTTCCTATTATATTCCGCAGTCGATCAGTAAGCCGATCACGCGCTTAAGTGAAGTGACGGATGCGGTGACTAAGGGCGATTTGAGCGTCAGATCCGATGTGGTAACCGGCGGCGAGGTCGGTATTTTGTCCGATTCGCTGAACCTGATGATCGACAAGATCAACGACCTGCTCGCACAGGTGACGAAGGAGCAGGTCAGTTTGAGAAAAGCCGAGCTGGAACTGCTGCAATCCCAGATCAATCCGCATTTTTTGTATAATACGCTGGATACCATCGTCTGGCTGGCGGAGGGAAGCGATCAGGCGAAAGTCGTCAGCATGGTGGAGAGTCTCTCCGACTTCTTTCGAACCTCGCTGAACCAGGGGAAAGACGTCATCACGATTCGTGAAGAATTACAGCATGTCAGAAGTTATCTTGAAATTCAGCAGGTCAGATACCAGGACATACTGGAGTATGAGATCGACGTGCCGGAGGAACTCTTCAAATACTATATTCCGAAAATCACGATCCAGCCGCTGGTGGAGAATGCGCTTTATCACGGGATCAAGAACAGACGCCGCAAGGGCAAGATTCTGATCACGGGGGTGGAGCAGCCGGACTGCTTCCTGCTCTATGTGACCGATAACGGAATCGGGATGCAGGAAGAGAAACTGCAGGAGATTATGACGCACATCTATGACAACAGTTCCAAGCGGGAAGGCGCCTACGGTCTCTACAATGTCAACGAGCGAATCCGCCTGAAATTCGGCGACGCTTACGGCGTGTTTCTGAGCAGCACCTATGAAGAGGGAACCGTTTGCGAAGTGAAGTTGCCGAAGACGGAATGATTTGCACGTGAAAATCATTGCCAGAAGTTTACATAACTATATCTCTGAAAAAAATCAACCGAAATCGTAAAAAATTCTACCCGTGATTCAAAAAGTCATAAAAAAATGAACCATTCGAGGATGGATCTGAATGGATTTTCTTATTTTTTGGATTTATGATGGTAACATCAAAGGAATGGTCCTTTGAACAATTCGAATCAACAGGAGGATTTCAAATGAAAAAGAAAGTTTTAGCAGTTTTATTAGCGACCGCTATGGTTCTTGGTCTGACTGCTTGCGGCAAGACGGCAGCACCCGCAGCAGACACGGCACCGGCAGCTGAAGCAGAGGCAGGAAGTTCCGCACTCATCAAGGTTGGTATCATCAACAACGACCCCAACGAGTCCGGTTACCGTACAGCAAACGATAAGGATCTGAAGGCTACTTTCACAAAGGAAAACGGCTTTGACGCTTCTTTCGCTTACAGTTTGAAGAATGACGAGCAGATTGCAGCAGCACAGAAGTTCATCCAGGACGGCGTTGATTATCTTCTCCTTTCCGCAGCTGATACAGCAGGTTGGGATTCCGTTCTCAAAGATGCACAGACAAACGGCATCAAGGTGATCCTTTTCGACAGAACCATCGATGCAGACCCTAGTCTTTACAGCGCTTCCATCGTTTCCGATATGGAAAAGGAAGGCGAAACTGCAGTGAACTGGCTGAAGGGTCAGAACCTCTCCGAGTACAACATCATCCACATCCAGGGCGTTATGGGCTCCGCAGCACAGAAGGGCCGTTCCGGCGCTGTAGATGCAGCAGTTGCATCTGACGGATGGAATGTAGTAGTTCAGCAGACCGCTGAGTGGAACGCAGAGAAGGCACAGCAGATCGTTCAGTCCGTAATCGACGCAGGCACACCGTTCAACGTAGTTTACGCTGAGAACGACGATATGGCTAAGGGCGCTGTTGCAGCGCTTGACAAGGCTAACATCTCTCACGGTGTAGGCAAAGACGTTATCATCATGGGCTTCGACTGCAACCAGTGGGCGCTTCAGGAACTGCTTGACCAGAACTGGAACTACGACGGTCAGTGTAATCCTTTCCAGTCCCAGTACATCCTTGACGTTATCAAGACGCTTGAGAGCGGTCAGGAACCTGCACAGAAGACGATCATCATGGATGAGAAGGGCTTCGATGCAACAACAATCACAGCTGATGATGTTGCTAACTACGGTATCTAATTCTTAGTGAAACAGATTTCGTAATCTAAAGCTATAGAAAGCGCGGCGCAGCGTATCTGATGAAAATCTTCGCTGTACCGCGCTTCTTACGGAAAAGGGTTATTTGGAGGTGAATCCACTAGTGAGAGAAAATGCAATATTGGAAATGAAAGGCATCCATAAAGTATTCCCCGGTGTACTGGCACTTCAGGGTGTGGACTTCACACTTTGCGCGGGAGAGATCCACGCGCTTATGGGAGAAAACGGTGCCGGTAAATCTACCTTGATTAAGGTTTTGACCGGGGTTTATGCCAAAGACGGAGGTCAGATTTTCCTCAACGGAATCAACAAACCTGTTGCGATTCGTTCGCCGCAGGATGCCCAGAAACTGGGAATCAGTACTGTTTATCAGGAAATTACCCTTTGCCTGAATCTTTCGGTGGCAGAGAATATGTTTATCGCTCGTACCAAGGGAAAGAGCGTCAACTGGAAGAAGATGAACGCGGATGCGGACAAGATTCTTCATTCTCTCGACATTCCGGCGAAGGCGAACCAGCAGCTCGGAAGCTGTTCCATCGCGGTACAGCAGATGGTTGCGATTGCGCGTGCGGTGGATATGGATTGTAAGGTTCTGATCCTTGACGAGCCGACATCCTCGCTTGATGAACAGGAAGTTGAGAAACTGTTCAAACTGATGCGCGACCTGAAGGCAAGAGGCGTGGGAATTATTTTCGTAACGCACTTCCTCGATCAGGTTTATGAAGTTTGCGACAAGATTACCGTTTTACGTGACGGTAAACTGGTCGGTGAATATGAAATCAAGGATCTTCCGAGGGTTCAGCTGGTATCCAAGATGCTCGGAAAAGATCTTGATGATCTGTCGGATATTTCCGGCGAGAATAAATCTTATGCGTGCGATCCGAATCTCGCTCCGGTCTTCGAAGCGAAAGATCTTGTCAGTGACGCCGGAATCAAGCCTTTTGATTTTAACATCAGAAAGGGCGAGGTCAACGGCTTCACAGGGCTGTTGGGCTC
>CAZNCH010000062.1:0-10355 GCA_964571555.1 uncultured Lachnospiraceae bacterium
ACAGAGTAGATGTTGGAGTTGCGCGTCGGATCGCTTCCATCCAGCGTATAATAGATCTGTCCGTGATCTTCCGATGTGATCGACAACTGGTCCGCATCGGTATATTCGCCGGAATCCAGGCTGAATACCGGCAATTTCGGAAGATAAGCGGAATATCGGGCAAGGATATCCGGATCGGTCACGGAACTTAAAACCCGGGCGAGCAGATCGGTGTCGGAAATCGCAAGATACGCATCCAGCAGCCGCACGGTCAAATCGGCGTCCTTGCGGAAAGCATTCAGTCCCAGTTCCAGAATTGCAATGCACTCATCATACTTGCCCAGAGCAGCGTAACTGTCGGCAAGTAAAAGAATCACATCACGATCCGGCGCTTCGGCGTCATATTCCTTACGAAGCAGCGTAATACAACCGTTATAATCTCCGTCTTCAAACAGCAGCAGCGCCTTCCGGTACTGTCTGTCATCCGGTTCCGTATCCCGCTGCAGTGCAAAAATAAGCAGAATCACCACGGTAATCACAACGGCGGCGGATGCAAGCGATACGATCCAACCGACACTGAGTCGGAATTTCTTCTTCTGTTGTTGGAAAGACTGCCGTTTCTCCTGCCTGACCTTTCGCCGTTTCGGATTCGGAAGTTCTTTCGTCACTTCGGAATCGGCTTTCGGTTTCTGCAGGACGTCCGCAACCTCCGAAAGGGTCACATTGATACTCTCTTCCACCTGCAGATCGAAATCCGGTACAATTTGAATCTCCGCTCCGCAGACCTCGCAGTATAAATGTCCCTCGGCAATCTCATTGCCACATTTCGGACATATCATCATTGTTCTCCGCTATCTTAAACATCTGTTTCTATCCACTGTTCGAACTGCTCCATCCCCATGAGAACCTGACGTGGCTTCGTTCCCTCACTCTGGCTGACCACCGCATCTTCCGCAAGCTGATCCATGATCCGTGCGGCACGGTTGAAGCCGATCTTGAACTTTCGCTGCAAATTCCCGATGGAAGCCTTGTCGGTTTCGATCACGAAGCGTCCGGCATCGACATACAGTTCGTCTCTTCCGGAATCCCCCAGGGAACTGTCCGAAGCCGTTCCCTGAGCGGAAGCGGCTGCAATTTTATCCGCAATCTCGGAGTGATAGGCAGAACCGCCCCCCTGTTCTTTCAGGTACTCCACGACCCGCTGCACCTCTCCATCCGAAACAAAAGCGCCCTGGATTCTGGTCGGTTTCGGCAACCCCTGCGGATAGAACAGCATATCGCCTTTTCCGAGCAGCCGTTCCGCGCCGTTCATATCCAGGATGGTTCTGGAATCGACGCTGGAAGATACACTGAAAGCAACGCGGCTCGGCATATTCGCCTTAATCAGTCCCGTAATGACGTCAACGGAAGGGCGCTGCGTTGCGATGATCAGGTGGATGCCCGCCGCTCTTGCAAGCTGCGCCAGCCGGCAGATACTGTCCTCCACTTCATTCGATGCAACCATCATCAGATCCGCAAGTTCATCCACAATGATCACGATCTGCGGCAACTTCGCGTATTTCTCCTTTTCTTCGTCGGAAGCATCGGGCGTTAACAGCGTCTCAACCTTTTTGTTATAACCCTTTAAGTCTCTGACACCCAGTTCTGCGAACTTATTGTATCGCTCCGTCATTTCATTGACGCCCCAGTTCAGTGCCGCAGCGGCCTTTCTGGGATCCGTAACCACTGGAACCAGAAGATGCGGTATCCCGTTATATCCGCTTAACTCCACCACCTTGGGATCGATCATGATCAATTTCACTTCTTCCGGCGACGCCTTGTAGAGAATGCTGATAATCAGCGTGTTGATGCAGACCGACTTACCGGAGCCTGTCGCTCCCGCGATCAGCATGTGCGGCATTTTAGCGATATCGGCGACAATCACATTGCCGCCAAGATCCATCCCAACAGCGAAGCCGATCTTGGAAGATGCGTTTTCGAAGGTCTCCGATTCGATGAGATCCCGCAGCATAACGGTTGCGTTCTTCTCGTTCGGAATCTCGATTCCAACCGCCGCCTTCCCCGGAATCGGCGCCTCGATTCGGATATCCGTTGCCGCCATGCGCAACTTGATATCGTCCGCGAGTCCGACAATCTTGCTGACCTTAACGCCGGGCTCAGGCTCCAGTTCATACTGCGTGACGGTGGGTCCCTGACTGATGCTCTTCAGACTGACCTCGACGCCGAAAGTATGCAGGGTCTCCTGCAGAAGCTGTGCGGTATCGTTTAATTTCTGTGTGGAGTCGCCGCTGATCGGCTGTCCTTTTTCGAGCAAATCTATGGGCGGATAAGCGTAGCCGTCCGAAGCGGCACGCGATATTTTCTTCGCCGTCACCGGTCTTTTGGTTTGGTTCGCTGTATCTTTTCCGGAATTTTTCTGATCGACGGGGAGATTCGCAGGCTTCTTTTCGTCGGACTCCGCAGTCTTCCTGTGGCGATCTGAAAACAGTTCGTCATTGTAATCATCAACGAACTCCTGCGCTTCACTGAAATTGATCGCATGTTGGTTCTTCCATTCCTCGGAAGTCTCCTGATCCGGACGCGTGATTTCATGGATTTCATCCGTCTGTGTTTCCGGCGGTTTCAGATTCGTATTCAGCATTACGCCGGAAACCTTTTTCTCTGTCCTTAAGACCCTGTTCCCCTGCTCATTTCGCAACCGCTCCTCATACTCGCGCTGCATCTGCACACGTTCCAATCTGCGTTCTTCCCTGCGCACCTTGCGCCGATCGGCGTCGGCTCTGGCAGTATGATAGATTCTCTCGGATCCGTGCTTCACACCTTTGAAGAAAGATTTCTCCGTGATCAGAACGATTGCGATGATAATCATAACAACAATCAGCACCCAGGTCGCGATTTCCCCGATCATCGACTTTAATATGCCGGCGAGGAAGCAGCCCAGAAAGCCGCCCGATACGGGATCGGTCTGACATCTGGCATAATACTCTTTCGCGTTGAGCTTAACGATGTCGGGAGAAAACAGCAGAGCGGCGGCGGCGCAGAGATTACAAAGGAGAACGGCGGCGGCTCCCGCCTTCACCCAGGCAACCCTTCTGCCGCGATTGGACAGATAAAATGCACTGGCAAAAAACAACAGCGCAGGCACAATAAACGTCAGCATCCCGAACATTCCGAACAGGAATCCTTTGATGGCGACGCCGAGCTTCCCTGTGAAACTGAAAAAACACAAATACAAATAAATACAAAACGCAAGAATCAACAATAGGATAACATCATCCCACAGTGCATTCCCTGCGTTCTTAACTTCCTTCGGTCTCCCTGACTTCCCTCTGTGTGATTTCGACCCCGTTGACATTAATGAGAACTCTCCTTCCCTCCCCTTTTACAGCATGACCAGATAGGCAATGATGGAGATTGCCCCAATCGCCAGACAATAAAAGGCAAAAAATTTGAAATAGCGATTCACGACGATATTCAACATGATCCGAATCGCAAAAAATCCGACCACAGCCGCAACAATCATCCCCACAATGTATGCGCCTGTATTACCGGCAGATGACGACGTTCCCCCAACCACATCGATCAGCTCGATGACAGTCGCGCCCATAATTGCCGGCATGGACATGATAAACGAATATTTCACTGCAAATTTCCGGTCGAACCCGCATAAGAGACAGGCGGTGATCGTCGTCCCCGATCTCGAAAGACCCGGCAGTGTGGAAATCCCCTGCGCTACACCGACGGCGAACGCGTCACCGTAATTTGCATTTTTCGGTTTCTTGTGTCCTTCGTTCAGCAGATCCGCAAGAAAGAGAATGATCGCCGTACAGATCAGACAGATCCCCGGCACTAACAGCGCGGAACTGACCGTCTCCACGACAGACTTCAAAAGGATGCCCAGAATCCCCGTGGGAATCGTCGAAAAAACAAGGAGAATCACAAACTTCCGATACGACGTCGATGCAAGCACAATATAAGGTCGCTTCTCAATCGCCGAAAAATTAGAGAAGAACCGTCCGATATTCCTGCAAACATCCACGACGATCCCGAAAAAATCTACGATCAGCTTAATGATGTCGCGATACAACACGGCAAAGATCGCAAGAAGCGTCGCCAGATGCAGCAGCACATCAAACAGCAGCCCCGTTTCCGTATTCACCTTGAGCAAATGCTTCATAATCGCAAGATGCCCGGAGGAACTGACCGGAAGGAACTCTGTAAGTCCTTGGATCAGGCCCAGAATAATCGCCTGAAAAATCGACATAAACAGCCTCCTAGTATAACTTCATAACAAATTATATTATACCACATGAACATCTAACTGTTCAAATGGAATTACAATGCCCTCGCGGTCGAACGCTTTCTTGATCTGCTCAAGAATCTTTCGTTTCATTTCGAGATAATCGGAAGCGGATACATAGAATTCGATCCCAAGGTCAACCGCGCTGTTTGAAAGATCCGCCACATAAACCTTTCTGTCGTTTGGCAGAATCTTCTCTTCCGCAAGTAATGACAGGATCAGATCGCGCGCCTTGTCGATATCTGTATGATAAGCAATCGAAACCATGAGATCCACACGGCGTTCCTGCAGGGCGGAAGCGTTGACCAGCGTCGAATTCGCCAACTCTCCGTTCGGAATCACGACCACACGGTTGTCCCGCATTTTCAGTTTCGTATAGAACAGATTGATCTCAAAGACCGTACCCTCCTGTCCGGTTTTGGTCTCCATGATAAAGTCTCCGACCTTAAACGGTTTGCTGATCAGGATCAGCAGACCTCCCGCAAAATTGGAAAGGCTCCCCTGCGCGGCAAGACCGATGGTCAGCCCTGCCGACCCGAGCAGCGTCACCACCGAGGCGGCGTCAATGCCGAAATACCTGCCGAGCACCATGACCAACACAAAGTACAACAGCACTTTCACCGTCATCGAAATAAAGGTCACGCTTCCGTTGTCGACCTTGGATTTCACAAGCGATTTGCGAATCGATCTGGTTCCGATCGTAATCAGCCACGAGCCGATCACAAACAGGATCAGAACCACCAATACGCGCAAACTGAAACTCACCAGTTTGGCGGGAAGCTGCTCGAACTGACGGTACAGGGAACCCTGCCATCCGAAAATTTCACTGATTTCTTTCTCAATCTGCGTCTCCATCTCTCACCTCTGTCGATCCGTCGATCTCATGAATGAACAGCCCGCTCCGCAGCTTCGGCTCGAACCAGGTGGATTTCGGCGGCATCAAAAGATGCGCGTTTGCAACGGCAAACAGTTCCCCGATCTGCGTCGGATACATGGCAAAGGCGATCTTGCTATCCTCATGCACCCTGCGTTCCAATTCCTCCAACCCTCTGATTCCGCCGATGAAATCAATCCGCGCATCGGTCTTTGGATCCGTAATTCCAAAAAGCGGCTCAAGAACCTCGTCCTGCAGCACGGAAACATCCAATCCCTTGACGGGATCTTCACGGAACAGTTCCCTGTGAAAATCATAAGCGTACCATTTCTCTTCGAAATAAACGCTGCATTCGCCTTTTCGTTCCGGTCGGAAAGGCTTGTTCCCCTTTTCCGTCAATCTTCCTTTGCTCCGGAGAAAAGCAAGGATTTCAGCGGGTGTATGACCGTTCAAATCCTTTACCACCCTATTGTAATCCATAATCATCAATTCATCGTCCGGAAATAAAACGGACAGGAAATAATTGAATTCTTCCGTTCCCGTATAATCGGGATGGTTCGCTCTGCGTTTCAGACCCACCTTAACGGCAGATGCACAGCGATGATGTCCGTCCGCAATATAGATGGAATCCATTCGCGCAAACGCGGCGCGGATCGCTTCTATTTCATTCTCTCCGTTCACGATCCAGACGCGGTGCGTGATCCCGTCCGGTGAAGTAAACGCATTGACCGGAGCAGTGATTTTTACCTTCGAAACAATAGAAGTAATTGTTTGGTCCGCATGATAAGCCAGAAAGATCGGTCCTGTCTGCGCGCTCATCCGATCTACATGGCGAATACGGTCGGCTTCCTTGTCCGCCCTGGTATTCTCGTGTTTTTTGATGATCTCATTCTGATAATCGTCAATCGAAGCACAGGCAACGATTCCCGTCTGCGACCTTTGATCCATCGTCAGTTCATAGAGATAATAGGCGGGTTGCTCATCCCTCAGATAATAGCCCTCTTTCTTCATTTCCTCATAGGTCTCTTTCGCGCGGGCATAAACGCAGTCCGCATAAGTATCGACGGAATCGTCAAACTGCGTCTCCGCCCTGTCGATCTTCAAAAATGAAAGGGGCTCCCGCGCCACTTCCGCTTTCGCTTCCGCACGGTTATAAACGTCATAGGGAAGCGCCGCGATCCTGTCCGCATACCGATCTGCGGGTCTGACTGCCTGAAACGGTTTGATTACTGCCATAGTTGAACCTCCTAAAAAAATCCACTCCTTATATTCTAGCAGAAAGGAGTGGAAATTTTAATCGAAATTTGAAATCGTTTTTTCAAAATTCCATCGGAATGAAAAAATGATTATTTGATTACTCTGACACGGATCACGCCGTCAATACCCCGAAGCTTTGCAACCTGCTCTTCCGTGATCTCGGATTCCACATCCAACATGGTGTAAGCGAAATCGCCCTTGCTCTTGTTCACCAAATTGCAGATGTTGATGCCCATGTCGCCGAAAGTCGCCGTGAACTTGGTAATCATATTGGCTACATTCTTATGTAGAATTGAAATACGACCGGCGTCCGTGCAGATCCCCATATCGCAGTTGGGATAATTCACGGAATTGGCAATATTTCCGTTTTCAAGGTAGTTCATCAGTTCCTTGACCGCCATCTTTGCACAGTTATCCTCGGATTCTTCCGTGGAAGCGCCCAGATGCGGGATGACGATACAGCCTTCTGTACCTGCGGTCTTCGGGTTCGGGAAGTCGGTGACATACTTGGCAACCTTGCCGCTTTCCAATGCCGCAATCACGTCGTCTTCGTTAGCAAGCAGATCTCTGGCGAAGTTTAAGAGGATCACACCGTCCTTCATCTTGTCGATGGCTTCCTTGTTGAGGGTTCCCCTGGTAGCGTCCATCAGAGGAACATGGATCGTGATAATATCGCAATTCTCATAGATATCCTCAATGTTTTTCACGTGCTTGATATCACGGCTTAAATTCCATGCGGCGTCAACGGAAATATACGGATCATACCCGTACACTTCCATGCCCAGATGCTTCGCCACATTGGCGACTCTGACACCGATCGCGCCAAGACCGATGATACCGAGCTTCTTATCCTGAATCTCATGACCCACGAAATTCTTCTTTTCTTTCTCGGCTTTCTTCGCAATATCGGGATCTGAAGCATTCTCTCTGACCCAGTTAATGCCGCCGACAATGTCGCGGTTTGCGAGCAGCATTCCCGCAATCACAAGTTCCTTGACGCCGTTTGCATTCGCACCGGGCGTGTTGAATACGACAACCCCCTTTTTCGCGCACTCATCCAACGGAATATTGTTCACGCCGGCGCCGGCTCTTGCAACGGCAAGCAGGTTGTCGGACAGTTCCATCTCATGCATCTGCGCGCTGCGAACAAGGATTCCCTGCGCTTCCGCAACATTTTCCACTTTCTCGTAGTTCTCGCTGAAACGATCAAGCCCAATCTTGGCGATCGGATTTAAGCAGGTATATTTAAACATTATGCATTCTCCTCTTCAAATTTCCTCATAAATTCAACCAGTTTCTCAACGCCTTCCATCGGCATCGCATTGTAGATGGACGCTCTCATCCCGCCTACGCTCCGGTGACCTTTCAGATTCTCAAAGCCCGCCTCCTTGGCTTCCTTGATGAACTTCGCATCCAGTTCGTCATTTCCGGTCACAAAAGGAACGTTCATTAAGGATCTGTCTTCCCTCACAACGGTACCGCGGAACAGTTTGCTGGAATCCAGGAAATCATAGAGAATCTTCGCTTTCTTCTCATTGTACTCCTTCATTGCCGCAAGACCGCCGCGCCGCTTCAACCATTTGAATACCTTTCCGCAGATATAGATGCCGTAACACGGCGGGGTGTTGTAAAGGGACTCCGCATCCGCATGGGTCTTATATTTCAGCATGGTGGGCGTGAACGGAAGCGTATCTTCCGTGATCAGATCTTCTCTGATGATCACGATCACAACGCCTGCGGGGCCGATGTTCTTCTGAACGCCGCCATAGAGAATCCCATACTTGGTAACGTCGACCGGCTCTGATAAGAAACAGGAGGAGACATCAGCAACCAGCGTATGACCCTTTGTGTTCGGAAGGGTTTTGAATTTCGTGCCGTAAATTGTATTGTTCTCACAAATATAAACATAGTCCGCATCTTCCGGAATGTCCAAATCGGAACAGTCGGGAATATAGGAGAAGGTCTTGTCTTCGCTGGAAGCAACCTTGATCGCTTCCCCGTAAAGTTTCGCTTCGTTGAACGCCTTCTTCGCCCACTGACCGGTCACGATATAAGCCGCTTTTTTATGCTTCATCAGGTTCATGGGAACCATGGCGAACTGCTGGTGTGCGCCGCCCTGCAGGAATAAAACCCTGTAATTGTCGGGAATATTCATCAGATCCCTCAAGTCCTGCTCCGCGTCTTTGATGATCTTCTCATACACCTTGCTTCTGTGGCTCATCTCCATCACGGACATGCCGCTGCCCTGATAATCCAGCATTTCATCTGCAGCTTCTTTCAGTACCTCCTCCGGTAACACTGCCGGACCTGCCGAAAAGTTGTAGACTCTTTTCATAATGATAGCTCCTCCTTGGAATTTCTGTATGATGATATTTAATATATACTATAGTTAAATAAATAACAAACTAAATAATTTTTCATTTGGAACAAAATCATTCAATTTCACATGTTTGCTTCTTATTGATAGTACAGGACGACCGGCGTCCCCACTTCAACCATTTCAAATAATTCCGCCGCCTTGTCCTTGGGCAGGTTCACGCAGCCGTGGCTGCCGTCCGTTAAATAAATATCCTTACCGAACTCTTTTCGCCAGGTCGCGTCATGCAAACCGTAATTCTTATAGAACGCCATCCAGTAATTCACATAGGCTTCGTAGGTCTCTCCACGCAACGTTCTGCCCTTCTGCATGAAATAGATCTTCGTGATCATACTCGGCGTATCGTAATGATAACGCATACAGCCGGTTACGATATCCGTCTGCCATTTCAGCTGCTTCTCCCGGAAGAAATAAGCCCTCTGGTTGCCGAGGTCAACTTCCACATAGCTGTCTCCGACCTCGTCGTTGCCGTGTCCTTCTCCCACCTGAGAATAAACCGGAGTTCTCTCTTCCTGCAAGCCTTCCGAAATCGCCCGCACGATCCGCTTCACCTCTGCCTCTTCGTCCACGATGTAACCTTTCCAACTGCAGGAAATCTCCGTCTCGCCGCCTTGGTATTTCTTCCATTTACGCTTCAGACCGTCCGTATTGAACGCTTTCGAAATCAGGGGCACAAAGTTTCTGATTTTATCCTCATCCAGTTTCACCCGTCCGTCGGAATCAAAAACGGGCATTCCGTTGCCATCCTTCACGATCCAGGCGGTGAAAATATACTTGTTCAGATCCAGAGAAATCTCCCCGTCCCGATAGTGGATGCAGGCGTCCTGAAAGGCTTGAATCGCGTCCCACTGACGGATGATCTCCGCCTGTTCTTCCGTTGCCTGCGGCGCATCGAAAAACCCGGTTAAATCCACCTCGCTCTCGCCCTGGGCTGCAGCGGCGAGAATCGCGTCGGTCGCCTGTTTCGTATCGAGTACCGTTTCTCTTTCATCATTGAAATAAAAACGGTTGGAACGGTTCTCGATGGAAAGCACCGCCGCTTCGTTCTCTTCCGCCGTATGATAAGAGGGCAGCGCATCCAGAATATCCCGCAGTTTTTCCTCACTGTATTGAATGCCGCGTCCTGCGGTATAACTCGTCGGATTCAGATAATACCAGCCCCATTCCAACCGGTTCTGAGACTTTAAAATCTGTTTGAGATCCTGCATATAACTATACTCGAAGTCAAAGGACGCGCCCGAAAGCTGTGTCGTCTCCTCATCGCAAAAGACAAGCGACATTTCGTATGCCGGCAGCTTCTCAACCCACTTCCGGTTCACCTGATCCGGTGAGAGTGAACTGACATTCTCGGAATTGATGCTTGTTCCGGGCATAAAATGATCTGCAAACCGAAACGAAACAATAAAATAACTGAGTAACGCCGCACCGATCACGCTTCCCAACACAATGCCCAGGATCTGAATTGTTTTTTTCGCCATATTCTCTCCAAAACCTTACCTTTAAATAATATTCGGATCCGACTGAGATCGGAAGAGCACACGTCTGAACTCCAGTCACTCCGCGAAATC
>CAZNCH010000063.1:0-10218 GCA_964571555.1 uncultured Lachnospiraceae bacterium
CCGGCAGATACCATGGGGAATACTTTATCGTCTCTGTCAACCACACACTCGATGACAACCGGTTCGCCCGCGGCAATTGCCATTGCAAGCGCGGGAGCGATCTCAGCCTTTTCCGTAACGCGCACCGCTTTGCATCCCAGCGCTTCCGCGATCTTAACATAATCCACCTTGTCCTTTAAGACCGTATTGGAATAACGTCCGCCATAGAACAGTGTCTGCCACTGCCGCACCATACCGAGCACCTCATTGTTGATAATGATTTGTATGATCGGAATGTGATAACGGCTCGCGGTTGCAAGTTCGTTCATATTCATACGGAAGCAGCCGTCGCCGCCGATATTCACAACAATCCGATCCGGCATTCCGACTTTTGCGCCGATACAGGCACCCAGACCGTATCCCATCGTGCCGAGTCCGCCGGACGAGAGGAAGGTGCGCGGCTTTGTGTAGGTGTAAAACTGCGCCGCCCACATCTGGTGCTGACCGACGTCCGTCGTAACGATCGCCTTGCCTTTGGTAACACGGTAGAGTTCCTCGATGATGTAGGGACAGGTCAGATTCTTCTGCGGATATTTGAGCGGATATTTCTGCTTGTAGTCCGCAATCTCCTGCAGCCACTCCGTATGATCGAACGTTCCGAGCCTTCCGTTCAGTTTGGTTAAGACGTCTTTCACATCTCCGACAATCGAGGCGTCCGTTTTGATATTCTTATTGATCTCCGCAGGATCGATATCGATGTGCAGAATCTTGGATTTTCTCGCAAAGCGTTTCGCGTTTCCGATGACACGGTCGGAGAACCTTGCGCCGATCACAATCAGAAGATCGGATCTGGTGACGCCCAAATTGGTCGTCTTCGTCCCGTGCATACCGATCATTCCCGTATAGAGCGGGTCGGTTCCGTCAAAGCCGCCCTTTCCCATCAGCGTATCGCAAACGGGCGCGCCGATCTTGTGCGCGAATTCCGACAGTTCCGCAGAAGCGCCGGAGATAACCGTTCCGCCGCCGGTGCAGATATAGGGACGTTTCGCTTTCTGAATCAGTTCGATTGCGCGATCGAAGTCCGCATCCCGATAGAGCACCGGCGATACAATCTCATCCGGCGCTTTGTAAACATAGTCTGCCTGATGAGCGGTCACATCTTTTGTAATATCGACAAGTACCGGACCCGGACGACCGGAGCGGGCGATCGAGAAGGCTTTGCGAAGCGTATCTGCAAGTTCGTTCACGTCCTTGACAATATAGCCGTGCTTCGTAATCGGCATGGTCACGCCCGCAATATCAACTTCCTGGAAGGTATCCTTGCCCAACAGCGGCAAGCCCACATTGGCGGTAATCGCAACCATGGGCACGGAATCCATATAAGCGGTCGCAATCCCTGTGACCAGATTGGTGGCGCCGGGGCCCGAAGTCGCCATGCAGACTCCCACCTTCCCCGTTGCTCTGGCGTAGCCGTCCGCCGCATGGGCGGCGCCCTGTTCGTGACTGGTCAGGTAGTGCCGAATCCTGTCACGATAATGATATAGTTCGTCGTAGATATTTAAGATAGAGCCGCCGGGATAACCGAACACGGTATCCACTCCCTGCTCAAGCAGGCACTCCATTACGATTTGCGCTCCGGTCAGTTGCATCATTTACTCCTACAACACTGTGCGAATCACAGTTGTTTCATTTCATCAGTCCGGTTCGTTCAGTACCGCCCCGCGATCGGCGGTGGTCACAAGCCTTGCATATCTGCTGATATAGCCGCCGGAAATTCTGGGTGCTCTGGGCTGCCACTTCGATTTTCTTGCTGCAAGTTCCGCATCGCTCACATCAAGTGTAATTGAATATTCCGGTATGTTGATCCTGATGATGTCGCCTTCTTCCACCAGCGCGATCACACCGCCCATCGCCGCCTCCGGCGAAACATGGCCGATCGATGCGCCGCGGCTCGCACCCGAAAATCTCCCGTCGGTAATCAGCGCTACGGAAGCGCCCAGACCCATTCCGGCAATTGCGGAAGTCGGATTCAGCATTTCTCTCATTCCGGGACCGCCCTTCGGCCCTTCGTAACGAATCACAACCACATCCCCCGCAATGATTCTGCCGCCTTTGATGGCGCCAATCGCATCCTCTTCACAGTCAAACACTCTTGCGGGTCCTTCGTGTACCATCATTTCAGGAACAACCGCAGAACGCTTTACCACCGAACCGCGCGGCGCAAGATTTCCTTTCAGTACGGCAATTCCGCCGGTCTTGGAGTACGGCTGCTGCGCGGTGCGAATGACTTCCGGATTCAGATTCACGGCATTCGCGATATTTTCACCGATGGTCTGTCCGGTCACGGTCATGCAGTCCAAATGCAAAAGCCCCAGATCCGCAATCTCCTTCATCACCGCATAGACGCCGCCCGCCTCGTTGAGATCTTCCATATAGGTCGGGCCTGCCGGTGCGAGATGACAAAGGTTCGGCGTCTTCTCACTGATCTCATTGGCAAGCGCAATATCGAAATCAAAGCCGATCTCATGCGCGATTGCAGGAAGATGCAGCATGGAATTGGTCGAACAGCCAAGCGCCATATCGATCGTCAAGGCGTTCAGGATGGATTCTTTCGTTATGATGTCTCTGGGTCGGATATTCTTACGGTAGAGTTCCATGACTGCCATCCCCGCATGCTTTGCAAGTCGCAGTCTGTCGGAATAAACCGCGGGAACGGTTCCGTTTCCTTTCAGTCCCATACCGAGCGCTTCGGTCAGACAATTCATGGAATTCGCAGTGTACATACCGGAACAGCTGCCGCAGGTGGGACATACCTTCGTCTCAAATGCAAGAAGTTCTTCCTCCGTCATCTTACCGGCAGCGTGCGCTCCGACCGCCTCGAACATGGAAGACAGACTCTTCTTCTCACCGTTCACGCGTCCTGCCAGCATCGGCCCGCCGGATACGAAAACGGTAGGCACGTTCACTCTGGCCGCCGCCATTAAGAGACCGGGCACATTTTTATCACAGTTCGGCACCATGACAAGCGCGTCAAACTGATGTGCAATCGCCATGCATTCCGTAGAATCGGCAATCAGATCTCTGGTCACCAGCGAATACTTCATCCCGACATGCCCCATTGCAATGCCGTCGCAAACCGCAATTGCAGGGAAGACGACCGGTGTGCCGCCTGCCATTGCAACCCCCTGTTTTACGGCATTTACAATCTTATCCAGATTGACATGACCGGGAACAATCTCATTATACGAACTGACAATTCCGACCAGCGGACGCTCCATTTCTTCTTTTGTGAAGCCGAGCGCATTGAATAAGGATCTGTGAGGAGCCTGCTGGGCACCCAGTTTTACCGCATCACTTTTCATATCTTTTCTCCTATATCTTCCCGACAATCAGCGAACCCATCTCCGCCGTACCGACCTGCTTACAGCCCTCCGACATGATATCCGCGGTTCGATAACCGTCCTGCAGCACCGCTTTCACCGCCGCATCCACCGCATCCGCTTCGTCAGACAACTGCAGGGAATAGCGCAGCAGCATGGACGCCGAGAGAATCGTTGCGATGGGATTCGCGATTCCCTCTCCCGCGATATCCGGCGCGGAACCGTGGCTGGGTTCGTAAAGCCCGAAAGCGGTATCGTTCAGCGAGGCGCTGGAAAGCATTCCGATCGATCCGGTAATCATGCTGGCTTCATCCGATAAGATATCGCCGAACATGTTCTCCGTGAGGATCACATCGAACTGCCTCGGATCTCTGACCAACTGCATGGCGCAGTTATCGACGAGCATGTGTTCCAGCTCCACATCCGCATAATCCCTTGCAACCTCATTGACGACCGCGCGCCAGAGTCTGGAGGAATCCAAAACATTTGCTTTGTCTACGCTGGTCAGCTTGCCGCGGCGTTTTCTCGCCACTTCAAACCCTCGGATCGCAATTCTGCGGATCTCATTCTCATCGTATTGCAGCGTGTCCACCGCCGTTCTGACGCCGTTCACCTCTGTCGTATCACGCTTGCCGAAATAGAGACCGCCGGTCAGTTCCCGCATGATCAGAAGATCAAAGCCGTCCCCGATCACCTCGGATTTCAGCGGACAGGCGTCCGCCAACTCCCGGTACAGATAGGCGGGGCGCAGATTGGCAAACAAACGCAATGCCTTTCTGATCCCCAATAAGCCCGCTTCCGGCCTTTTCTCGGGCGGGAGGCGGTACCACGGAGAAGTGGAAGCGTCTCCGCCGATCGATCCCATCAGAACCGCGTCGCTCTCCTTACATTTCTCAATCGTTTCCTCTGTCAGCGGAACGCCGAACGCATCGATGCTCGCGCCGCCCATCAACAACTCTGTAAAATCAAATTCATGACCGTATTTCTCCGCAACACGGCACAATATCCTTTTCGCCTCGGCAACGATCTCCGGACCGATTCCGTCACCGTGAATACATGCAATCCTGCTTCTCATCTCTTCTGTCTCCGTATCATGCTAAATATGAATTAAGATGCCCTTGAGGACATCTTAATCTACCCGGGATTGGATTAAACTTCGGCTCCGGGTTTTTCAATCTGCGTAATGCTGGCTTTCTGCATCGGGATTCTGCAATTCTTGTTATTGCCGAATTCAACGATCACCGTATCCTCGTTGACGTCAATGACAACGCCGTAGAACCCGCTCGAAGTCAGAACGCTGTCGCCGGGCTCCAACTCCGAGAGCATCGTTTTCACTCTGTTCTGCTCCTTCTTCTGCGGTTTGATCATTGTGAAATAGATAAACACGCCGATGATCACTACCCATGCAACCATCATGATGATGCTGGTGGTGCCGCTCTGCGCGGCGTCCGCTGCAAAAAATGTATTCATAAATCAACCTCCTGCCTATGTTCTGTTCTCGCATTCCGTGACAGAAAACTTACTTTTCTCATCATACACAAAAACCTATCGTTCATCAAGTATTTTATATTATTTTTATCCAGTATAACTTATGGTTATACTTCATATAAACTGCGGTGAAATCATTCCCCCTGCGACATGGTGTAAAGCAGTTCTTCCTTATAGGATGCAAAGCAATGCGCATCCAGTGCGGCACGGATTTCTTCCATCATGGCATTGTAGAAATAGAGGTTGTGCAGGACACACAGACGCATCCCGAGCATTTCCTTCGCTTTCAGCAAATGTCTGATATAGGCTCTCGTATAGGTTCTGCAGGCGGGGCATTGACAGCCCTCTTCGATGGGATGCGGATCTTTTTCATACTTCGCGTTGAAGAGGTTGATTTTCCCCTGCTTCGTATAGAGATGTCCGTGTCTGCCGTTTCTCGTCGGATAGACACAGTCGAAGAAATCAACTCCGCGCTCCACGCCCTCCAGAATATTGGCGGGCGTGCCGACACCCATCAGATAGGTCGGTTTCTCTTTCGGAAGAAACGGTTCCACCGCTTCGATCACGCGATACATTTCTTCATGCGATTCCCCGACCGCAAGCCCGCCGATCGCATAGCCGTCAAGTTCCAGTTCCGCAATTCTCTTGGCATGTTCGACCCGGATATCGTCGTAAACCGCGCCCTGATTGATTCCGAACAGCAGCTGCTGCGGATTGATCGTATCCGGCAGCGCATTGAGCCGCTTCATTTCCGCCTGACACCGCTCCAGCCATCTCGTTGTCCGATCCACGCTTTCCAGTACGGCGGTGCGTTCCGCCTTGGAATTTAAGCACTCGTCGAACGCCATCGCAATGGTGGATGCAAGATTGCTCTGAATCCGCATACTCTCTTCGGGTCCCATAAAAATTTTGCGTCCGTCCACATGCGAACGGAAATAGACGCCCTCTTCCCTGATTTTACGAAGCGTACTCAGGGAAAACACCTGGAAACCGCCCGAATCCGTCAGGATCGGACGATCCCAGACCATGAACCGATGTAAACCGCCAAGTTCCCTGATGAGTGCGTCTCCCGGCCGCACATGCAGATGGTAGGTGTTACTCAATTCCACCTGACATTTCACTTCATGCAGATCCTCTGTGGAAACCGCCCCTTTGATCGCAGCCGCAGTACCGACGTTCATAAATACAGGTGTCTGTATCGTACCGTGCACCGTTTGTAATTCCGCGCGTTTCGCCTTTCCTTCCTGTGTTAAGATCCGATACATGTTTACAACCCTTCCAGATATTCTTCCAGCGTCAACCCGCTATCCCCGATTTCCGTCGCATAGTCGCCGACATAGCGAAAATGCCACGGTTCGTAGACAATGCCGGTGATATGCGCCTTGCCTTGCGGATATCTCAAAATAAACCCGTATTCCGTACTGTATTCACGAAGCCATTTCCCCGCCTCGGTTTCCGCGAATTCTTCATTCAGAGACGTATGTCCGGGCGTGACGAAATCCAGCGCCAGCCCGATCTCGTGCTCGCTGCAGCCGGGAAGCGTCACCGTATAGGACGCGATCTCAAGCGCCGCTTCCTGCGCGAGACCTTTTCGTTTCAGTTGACGCACCTTATTCCGATAAAGCGACTCCTGCCGTTCGTAGGAACGGTAGCCGCTGACCGGCATGAGATTGACCCCCTCCGCCTTTGCTGCGGCAATCATGCGGTCGAGATCGTTTTGGATCCTCTGATCCACCCGTATTCTTCCGTTCCCTTTCGTCAGTTCGAACGTATAGTCTTCCGGAATGGGATGGTCCTTATTGACCAGTACAAGCCGCCAGTCGGAGCGCTTCACCTCATCCCAGAACCGCGGATCGGACGTGCGGATCTCCGCTTCCCCTGCCGGGTTTTTCTCCGAATCATCTGCCGTCATTTCCCCGACCGGAAGCGCAGCAGGCGTCTTGGATTCTTTCGACAGTGACTCCGTCGCTTCTTCCGTGTCCGGCGATTCCTGCATGGACGCTTGCAGGGGAGAGATTTCCGCTCCCGCATCGGCGCTGATCGCTTCTTTCGTGAAGACGACGCTTGACGCCAACACACAAATCAGAAGTTCCGCGATGATAATGATCTGTTTGCCGTCACTTCGCCGCTTCCGGTTGCTTGGCGTCTTGATATTGAATTTCTTCCTATTGAGTTTCTTCATAATTAAATTTCTTTATGTTTGATTTCTTTATATATAGGTTATTCTCCGTAAGCGTTAACAAGAATATCATATTTCCGCTTACAATGCAAAGTTACAAGGCTTGCGCCGACAAAAAATAAGAAGAAAAAAGACAAATTTTAATTAGATGATTTTCACGGAAACCATTATATTATGAGGATAAGAACCGAAGGCTATGATGAATTGAAATCACGGGGAACGGAGGAGCAATATGAGTATCTTATTAGGCTGCGGCGCATTTGATGTGCTGCACTATGTTCAGTCGGGGAAGACGGACGCTGCATTGGCGGATTGGACGCAGAAATGGCTTGCATTATATAATTATGCAACGCTTCCATTCTATTGGGGGCTGTATGAGCCCGTTGAGGGACAGCCCGAATTTAAAAGCCGTATGGAAGCCGCTCTGCTCTTACGGGAGCACGACGTGACCGTCAAGGGACACCCGCTCTGCTAGCATACGGAATGCGCGGACTGGCTCATGAAATATGACAACAAAACGATCATGGACATGCAGTTGGAACGAATTCATCGGGAAGTCAGCGGTTTTTCCGGTGTGATCGATTACTGGGACGTGATCAACGACTTTAATTTAAGCGACCGCTATGCCGCCCTGATCGACGAGTGTTTGGAAGCGGGCGTTCCGATCGATATCATCGGCTTGCAGACGCACCAGCATCAGGGCTACATGGGGATTGACAACCTTGCCGAAGTGCTGGAGCGTTTCGAAAGATTCGATCTTCCGCTGCACTTTACCGAGAACACATTGATCTCCGGCGCGCTGATGCCGCCCGAGATTGTCGACCTCAAAGACTGGCAGGTAGACATCTGGATGAGTACGCCGGGAGAGGAAGAAAGACAGGCGAAGGAAATGGACGAAATGTACCGCTATCTCTTATCGCATCCAAGCGTGACCGCCATCACACAGTGGGATTTCGTGGACGGCTCCTGGCTGAATGCGCCAAGCGGCGTAATCCGTACCGACGGATCCTGCAAACCTTCTTACGAGGTGATGAAGAGAATCCGCGCGGAATATATTGAGGGTGAAGCCTAGGCTTCACCCTCGATTCTTTTCATGATAATGCAATTGCCCTTCGGAAGCGGCATCGCAGGACCGTTCATCACGATCAGATTTTTTTTCAGATCCAGATGGAAAAAGGTCATGGTATCCGATTCGTGATTCAAACTGATCAGATGCTTCGTGTCGGGGAAAATCGCAATATCTTTCGGATAATCTCCGCTCACGGGGAGTACAAAGCACTTCTCCAGCAGTCCCGTCTTCTCATCGATCCGAAAAGCGCCGACGGAATTATCTCCCACATTGGAACAGAACAGATATTTGCAGTCGATGGAAAACTTCAGGGCAAAGGCGGCGGACGCATAGGTATGATAGTCATTCACCGTCTCGACGGATTGGATTCTGTTGAATTCCGGCATTGATCCAAGATCCCGATAGGAGTAGACCTCGATCTTATGGTGCAGTTCGTTGAGAACGTATGCGAACTTGCCGTCCCGACGGAATTTGATCAGGCGCGGCGCGCTGTCCTGCTCGCATCTGACCGTATCGACCGATTTCAGTTTCCCGTTTTCATGATCCAGTTTGTAGATCTTGATATGATCAATCCCCATATCCGCCGCGCAGAGATATTTGTTGTCTCTGGTCATCTTCACGCAGCTCACGTGCGGCGTATAGTTGCGGTCAAGGATCGTACCGATGCCCTGATGGAAAATCTCGTCGCAGATTTCTCCGACCGAACCGTCCTTTTCGATTCTCAATGCCGTAATCTTGCCGTCATGGTAGCCAGCGACAAAGAGATAATGATCGGTATAGTCCGTTGACAGATAACAGCCCCTCATTCCGTTGATGGACGCCGTATTGATCGATTTCAGACCGCCGTCCTTCATGATCCGAAACGCTTCCACCCCCAGATCCGTGATCGAATAAACGAATCTTTGGTTGTGTGAAATCGTAACATAGGAAGAATTCGTAATGGACACCTCACTGCGCTCCTGCAGCCGTCCGTGCTTCACATCGACGTCAAAGATTCTGATGCCGCTGTGATTGCCCTTGGTATAGGATGAAACATACGCTACATATCTGTCTTCCATAAACAGTGCTTCCTCTCTGAAAATACTTGTCTTGAGTATAGCATATTTCCGTTGACATTTGTAGGAAGACGTGTATAATTTATTTTGCGTTTGTTTAGAAATAGTAAACTTTTTGTTTAATATATTGGGGACGGGAGGGAATCATGAGAATCGGATCAAAGATCAAGGCGCTTCGGATTCAGAAAGGGCTGACGCAGGAAGAACTTGCGGATCGCTCCGAACTTTCCAAGGGCTTCATTTCCCAGATCGAACGGGATCTGACCTCTCCCAGCATCACTACCCTTGTTGATATTCTGCAAGTGCTCGGTACGGATCCCGGACAGTTTTTCGCAACGGATTCCGAAGAACAGATCGTCTTTCGGGACAGCGATTATTTTGAAAAGATTGATGCAGAACTCGGCAACAAGATCGAATGGATCATTCCGAATGCACAGAAAAACGCAATGGAACCGATCCGGCTGACCCTAAAGCCCGGCGGAACCACCTATCCCGACCTTCCGCACGAGGGCGAAGAATTCGGTTACGTATTATCCGGAAGCATACGGATTCATCTGGGCAGCCGGACTTACCGTGCGAAAAAAGGCGAAGCCTTCTATTTCGTCCCCGGAAACAAACATCATATTTCCGCAGATCATAAAACGGGCGCCGTGCTCCTCTGGGTCAGCACACCCCCGAGTTTCTAGGAGAAGCTTTATGGCGAACAACAAACTGATCATCTTGGAGAATATTTCCAAAACTTTCGGGAACCAACTCGTCCTCGACGATTTGAACCTTTATATCCGTGAGAACGAATTCATTACGCTTTTAGGTCCCAGCGGCTGCGGCAAAACCACAACCCTGCGGATCATCGGCGGCTTCGATACGCCGGATCAGGGACGTGTGATCTTCGACGGCAAGGACATTACCAATGTGCGTCCCAACAAACGTCAGTTGAACACCGTATTCCAGAAATATGCACTGTTCACGCATCTGACGATTGCGGAGAACATTGCGTTCGGTCTCAAGATTAAGAACAAACCCAAAACCTACATCGACGATAAGATCAAATACGCGCTGAAACTTGTC
>CAZNCH010000064.1:0-2904 GCA_964571555.1 uncultured Lachnospiraceae bacterium
TTTCGCGGAGTGACTGGAGTTCAGACGTGTGCTCTTCCGATCTGATTGAAATGTGACATTTGATGGGGCGGAAGCGCGGCGACTGGGTTCCGCCCAAAGATACAAGAAAACAGCCCTTTCGGGCTGCTTTCTTTGGTTTATTGGAGGGAGGATGTGGGGTGGTCCCCACTTACTTATGAAAAAGAAAAAGTTAATGTCTTATCTGATAATGTCATGTTACTCCTGTTTTATGACAAACCTATGAGTAAAATATGAACATTATGTTAACATTTTAAAAATTAAAAGAAAACAGAGAAGAATTTTGATAAAAGAAAAAAAGAATCGGAGAGGATTAATAGCAGAAGGAATAATTTAATGAAGTGCGAATAGACATTAAAAAAGTTCAAATTGCAAGGACAATTTGACAAAACTATCGTTTTTCAGGAATATTTGATATAATGAATCCGGTCAGGTATTCGCGAAACCTGTTGCCGGACACTGTATATTTCGGCAGGATACGTACAAAAGTTGATAGCGCGGCAGTGATTTTGCGTATTCTCACAGTTTTGTTTCACGACGTCACGCATTTGATTTTTGTCAT
Source organism: uncultured Lachnospiraceae bacterium (assembly GCA_964571555.1). Lineage (GTDB taxonomy): Bacteria > Bacillota > Clostridia > Lachnospirales > Lachnospiraceae > UBA2868. The sequence goes on from CAZNCH010000064.1 coordinate 581, forward strand.
AAAAAGAGCGAAAGAATCAAAACATGAATCAGGATACTGAAATCAAAAACTGAAGTCAAACATTGAAACAAAACATTGAAATAAAATATTGAAGTCAAACATTGAAATATAACATGGAAATAAAACGATTCAATAGCATTGAGACAAACGTAACATGCGGAAGAGAAAGTCAAACCAAACCGAAACAAAACAAAACAAGAACAAAACATAAAAGCAAGATATAATTAAGATAAAAGTAAGATGGGAAGAACTGTCATTCACAGTAACCGGAAAAAGAGAAGCAACAGATGTATGCAAATATTATCGTGAATATTTCACACGACAATTTGGATCAGACCTTTCAGTATCGTGTACCGGAGAAACTTGCGGACATGATTCAGGTCGGCGATTATGTACGGATTCCGTTCGGCAGGGGCAATCGGATCATCAACGGCTATGTGCTGGAACTGACGCAGACGCCCGAATTTGATCCGTCCAGGCAAAAGGATGTTATTTCGATCGAAACGGATACGTCTTTGGTCGAGAGCAAACTTCTGAAATTGGCGTTCTGGATGAAGAACCGCTACGGATCGACGATGATTACCGCGTTGCGAACCGTACTCCCGATCAAAAGAAAGGTGAAAGAGAAGGAGGAGAAAACCATTGTTCTGGCGACAGACGTCGAGCAGGCACACGACTGGCTGCGGGTCTATCAACAAAAGCACAGAACCGCGCGCGCAAGACTCCTGAGTGAACTCATCCGCGAGGGCATGCTGCCCTATGCTCTGGTGACCGGCAAACTGAACGTTTCCGCGGCGACGATCCGACTCATGCAGGAAGATGGCGTGCTTGCCGTAAAGACCGAGCGGGTCTACCGCAATACAAGCGTGAATGCGGAGCAGATGCAGAAATTAACGCTCAACAAAGCGCAGCGGGAGATTGCCGATGAGATGATCCATGATTTTCACAATGGGTTACACCCTGTTTATCTCATCCACGGAATCACGGGAAGCGGTAAAACAGAGGTCTACATGGAAGTGATCGAAGCGGTCGTTTTGAGCGGTCGGCAGGTGATCGTGCTGATTCCGGAGATCGCGCTGACCTACCAGACAATGCTTCGTTTCTATAAGCGTTTTGGCGATCGGGTATCGACGCTGCATTCGAAACTGTCCGATGGGGAGAAATACGACCAGTTCGACCGCGCGAAGACGGGGCAGATCGATGTGATGATCGGACCGCGATCCGCATTGTTTACGCCGTTTCCGAATATCGGGCTCATTGTGATCGACGAGGAGCACGAGACTTCCTATCACAGCAATTCGATGCCCAAATATCACGCCAGAGAGGTCGCGGTCAAGCTTGCAAAGCTGCATCAGGCTTCGGTGATTTTGGGTTCTGCGACGCCCTCGCTGTCTTCTTATTATGAGGCGGTAAACGGAAATTACAAGTTGTTTTCTTTAAAGGAACGCGCGAAGGAAGCGTTGCTGCCGCAGGTGCATGTGGTTGATTTAAGGGAAGAGATGAAAGCCGGAAACCGGTCGATTTTCAGTCGGGAATTGAAGCGCATGATCGAGGAGCGTTTACAGAAGGGCGAGCAAACGATGCTGTTCTTGAATCGCCGCGGTTATGCGGGTTTTATTTCGTGCCGCTCCTGCGGTCATGTGGTGACCTGTCCGCATTGCGACGTGTCGCTGTCCGAGCACTTCGGGAACAAGTTAGTCTGCCATTACTGCGGTTATGAAACTGTGAAAATCACGGAATGTCCGCAGTGCCATTCGAAAATGATCGGCAGCATGCGGGCAGGCACTGAACAGATTGAGATGCAGATCAAGAAGGCGTTCCCCTATGCGCGGGTGCTTCGGATGGACGCCGACACCACAAAGAGCAAGGACAGTTACGAGAAGATTCTGAGTGCGTTTGCCAATCGGGAAGCCGAGATTCTCGTCGGAACGCAGATGATCGTCAAAGGACATGATTTTCCGTATGTGACGCTGGTCGGCATTTTGGCGGCGGATCTGTCGCTTTACGCCAACGACTACAGGGCGAGCGAACGAACGTTCCAACTGTTGACGCAGGCGGCGGGGAGAGCGGGACGCGGGCGTCTTCGCGGCGACGTGATCATTCAGACTTACAATCCGGAGCACTATAGCGTGCTTGCCGCGGCGTCGCAGGATTATGAGGCTTTCTATCGGGAAGAAATCGCGTATCGCGCACTTTTGCAGTATCCGCCGTGCGCGCATCTTATGGCGGTGCTCATCGAGAGCCCGGATGAGGCTGCATGCGCGCTCTGTGCGGCGCATTTGGCAGAACTCCTCAAAAATGATATAATGAGCGTTAGCGAGCAG
>CAZNCH010000064.1:3004-10162 GCA_964571555.1 uncultured Lachnospiraceae bacterium
GAGGAAACGAAGTTTACTCAGGGCGAGCGGCGAATGGCGGTTCGGAACGAAGTTCCCAACATAATGAGCGTTAGCGAGCAGGAGGAAACGAAGTTTACTCAGGGCGAGCGGCGAATGGCGGTTCGGAACGAAGTTCATGGTCAAATTTTAAATGTGATCGGTCCTGCGGATGCGTCGGTTCGTAAGCTCAAGGACATTTTCCGAAAACTGATTTACGTGAAGTCTCCCGATTACGCGATTCTTACGCAGTGCAAGAACCGATTGGAAGCGTTCCTGCGTACGAACGCGCAGGGAAATATCCGCGTTACTTTTGACTTTGATCCGACGGACGGATATTAAATTTTATTTTGTTATCTCATACATTTGTTGTTTCGCACATTTGTTATTTCATACATCATAGGATCAAGAGGCAGCAGGAAGTTAGAAACAGGAAGGCAGAAGCAGAAAGACAGAAGGAGCAGGGACATGGCACTCAGAACAATCCGTGAAATCGGTGATGATGTACTGACAAAGGTCTGCAAAGAGGTCAAAGAGGTGACGCCGCGGATCTCTATGCTGATCGACGACATGTTGGAAACCATGTACGCCGCGGACGGCGTCGGTCTGGCAGCGCCGCAGGTCGGAATCCTGAAACGCCTGTGCGTCATTGACGCCGGCGAAGGTCCGATCGTTCTGATCAATCCGAGGATCGTCGAGACGAGCGGCGAACAGCGCGGCAACGAGGGCTGTTTGAGCGTCCCGGGGAAAAGCGGAATTGTGACCAGACCGAACTATGTAAAGGTTTTCGCCTATGACAGAAATATGCTGCCGATCGAGGTGGAAGGAACGGAACTGCTGGCGCGCGCGCTTGCGCATGAGATCGATCATCTCGACGGGCATCTCTATGTAGATAAAGTAGAGGGCGAACTGATGGATGCGGAATTCGGAGAGGATGAGGAAACGGAATGAAGGTAGTCTTTATGGGAACGCCGGATCTGGCGGCAACAATTCTGGAAGCAATCAGCAACAGTCGTCATACCGTGACGGCTGTTGTTACGCAGGCGGACAAACCCAAAGGGAGAGGAAAGGAACTTGCCGCGCCGCCGGTAAAGGAAGCGGCGCAACGTCTGGGCGTTGAAGTTTTCCAGCCGGAACGGGTGAGAACGGATGAAACGATCGAGAAATTCCGCTCTTTTGATGCGGATATTTTCGTGGTGGCAGCCTACGGAAAAATATTGCCTGCAGAAATTCTGAATATTCCGAAACACGGCTGCATCAATGTGCACACGTCGTTGCTTCCCGCTTACAGGGGGGCGGCGCCGATCCAATGGGCGGTGATCAACGGCGATGCGGAAACCGGCGTGACCATCATGCAGATGGATGAGGGCATGGACACCGGCGACATCCTCTTCACCGAAAGGGTTGCCATTGCGCCGGATGAGACGGGCGGAAGCCTGTTCGATCAATTGGCAAAAACGGGCGCGGGACTGATTGTTCATGCGCTGGACGAGATCGAAGCCGGCAATGTGCATCCGGTGAAGCAGGACGACGCCAAAGCCACCTATACCAAGATGCTGCATAAGGATTTCGGGCGGATTGACTTCTACCTTTCCGCGGTGGAGATCGAGCGTCTCATCAGAGGACTTGACCCGTGGCCCGGCACTTACACCAAACTTCACGGCAAAACCCTGAAAATATGGAAGGCGGCTGTTGCCGATCAAAGGTTTTCAGATCCGCCGGGAACGGTCGTCTCCGTCACCAAGGATGATTTCACGGTGAATACCGGAAACGGCGCGCTTACAGTTACGGAATTGCAGCTGGAAGGGAAGAAACGCATGCATACGCAGGATTTCCTGCGCGGTGTGCGGGTTGAAATCGGAGAGAAACTGGGTTGACGGACGAAAGAGCTATCATTCTGGAAACGCTTCTTCTGATTCGGAAGAGCGAAGATTTCAGCAACAGAATCATCAAGGACGTACTGGATCGGTACGATTATCTGGACAGGTCTCATCGCAGTTTTATCAAAAGAATTGCGGAGGGGTGCGTGGAACGCAGAATCGAGCTGGACTACATTATCGATGCGTTTTCCAAAACCCCGACGCGGAAGATGAAGCCTGTCATTTTGTGTATTTTGGAAATGGGCGTATATCAGCTCAAATATATGGATGCCGTGCCTGCTTCCGCGATCTGCAACGAGGCGGTCAGGCTCACGGAGAAAAAGGGCTTCCGTACCCTCAAAGGCTTTGTGAACGGGGTGCTTCGGAACATCGCAAGGGGAGAGGATCCGATTCGGAGACTGCTCGCATCGCAGACGGCGTCTGCGGCGGAGAAACTGTCGATACGCTATTCGATGCCGCTTCCGCTGACAGAGCACTTCCTGACGTATTATCCTGAAAAGACGGAAGAAATTCTGGCTGCCTTTTTACGGCAGGCAGCTCCCGTGATCCGCGTGAACAGAGCAAGGACGACGGTGCAGGGACTTCGGGATGCGTTGGCGGAAGACGGCGCATCGATCGAGGAAGTGCCGCCGATCGATGCATTGGCCGATTGTGCTGCGTTTACGGCGCGCGGGGTGAGCGCTGTGCAGGAGCAGGCTTACGTGCTCCAGGGCTATGACAGGATCGACGGTCTTGACGCTTACGCGGACGGGCTGTTTCAGGTGCAGGATGCTGCCGCCATGCAGGCGGTTGCGTTGGCGGGCATCCGAAACACAGACGTAGTCTTCGATGTCTGCGCTGCGCCCGGCGGGAAGACGATTCAGGCGGCGGATCGATTGCAGGTGTTGTGTGATGCATCCGAGAATGCAGAATTATGTAAACAAAATACCGTATTTTCCTTTGATTTAACGGAGAAGAAGACCAACCTGATTCGGGAGCATGTAAAACGTTGTCAATATACGAACATCTCCATTGCGGAAGCGGATGCGCGCATCCGAAATGATAATTATGTCAACCAAGCAGATGTATTGATCGCTGATTTGCCCTGCTCGGGACTGGGAATCATCGGACGAAAGAGTGATATCAAATATCGGGTGACGCCGGATTCCATGCGGGAACTGGTGCAGCTGCAGCGGGAGATTCTGAAAAATGTCGCCGCTTATGTGAAAGAGGGCGGCGTCCTTATCTATGCCACCTGCACCCTGAATCCGAAAGAGAACGAGGAACAGAGCGTCTGGATCGTACAGCATTTGCCGTTCCGGCAGCTTGCAGAGGTATGCATTCTGCCGAATGAAACGCACGACGGCTTCTATTTCTCCAAATTCCTGAAAATTTCACATCCATAATCAGAGGAAGCGGCAGCGGGAAACATGGATGAAAAACAGAAATCAGGAAACGGTAATCGCAGTATCAGGAAACGGAAATCAGAAGCCGATAGGAATACGAAAATGAACCGGGAAATCAAACAGGATCTACGATCCTTAAATTACGAAGAATTGAAACAGGTGATGCAGGAACTTGGCGAGAAGAAATTTCGTGCCGACCAGATCTATCGGTGGCTTCATAAGCAGGGTGCGGATGATTTCAGTGAAATGGGGAACGTGAACCGTGAACTCAAGGAGAAACTGTCGGAAACGTTCCTGATTTGCACCGTAAGACCCGTAGAAGTGCTGGAGTCGAAACTGGACGGAACGAAGAAATATCTGTTCGCGCTGCACGACGGGAATATCATCGAAAGCGTCTTCATGCGCTACGAACACGGGAATTCCGTCTGCGTCAGTTCGCAGGTCGGCTGTCGTATGGGCTGCAGTTTCTGTGCTTCGACGATCGACGGGAAGGTGCGGGACCTGACGGCGGGCGAGATGCTGGGACAGATCTATGGCGTCATGAAAGAAACCGGCGAGCGGATCAGCAATGTCGTCGTGATGGGTGCGGGAGAACCGTTGGATAATTATGTAAACCTCCTGCGCTTTCTTCATATCCTATCCGACGCGCACGGACTGCATGTCAGCCAGCGCAACCTTACGGTCAGTACTTGCGGCATTGTACCGAAGATTCGGGAACTGGCGGAAGAGAAACTGCAAATCACGCTTGCGATTTCGCTGCATGCGGCGACCGATGCGCGCAGACGTGTCCTGATGCCGATCGCGAAGCAATATCCGCTTGCAGACCTTATGGACGCGTGCAGAACGTATTTTGAGAAGACGGGACGGCGGCTCACGTTCGAGTACAGTCTGATTCGCGGGGAGAACGACAGTGCCGAGGATGCGCAGCTTCTTGCTTCTCTCATCAGCGATTGCAACTGCCATGTCAACCTCATTCCGGTGAATCCCATCAAGGAGCGAAACTACCGGCAATCCGAAAAAAGCGCGGTGCTTGCGTTCAAAAATAAACTTGAAAAAAATCATATAAATGTTACTATTAGAAGAGAAATGGGACGGGATATTGACGGCGCATGTGGTCAGTTGCGGCGTAAATACCAGTCCGATGAATGATGCTGAAGGTAAGGACAAGAGTATGCTGAAAACATTCTCCAAGACCGACATCGGACGAAAACGCAAATTGAATCAGGACAATGTTTTCACCTGCGAGGTGCCCATCGGAAATCTTCCGAATCTGTTCATCGTATGCGACGGCATGGGCGGACACAAGGCAGGTGATTATGCATCAGCCTATGCGGTGAAAGCGATCGAGCGCGAGGTGACGATGTGCGAGGAAACCGTCCCGATCAAGATCATCAGAGAGGCGATCTCACATGCCAACGAAGAGATCTATGAGAAAGCGGCGAGCGACGAGAGTCTGACCGGTATGGGGACGACGGCGGTGGTTGCGACCATTGTGGACGGGTCGCTGATTGTCGGCAATGTCGGAGACAGCCGTTTATATCTGGTGGATGACGGAATTGAACAGATTACGAAGGATCATTCGCTTGTGGAAGAGATGGTTCGGATCGGTGAGCTGGATCGAAGCGAGGCAAGGGAACATCCCGACAAGAACATCATCACCAGGGCTTTGGGGGTATCCAGGGAAGTCGATGTGGACTTCTTTGAGGTTGATTTGAAGAAAGGCGACGTGATTCTGATGTGTTCCGACGGACTGACCAATATGGTGGAAGATGAAGACATCTGTATGGTGGTGAAGGGACAGCGGGATATTGTACAGATAGTAGAGGAATTGATCAAGGTGGCGAATCACAACGGCGGCGCGGATAACATCGGCATTGTTGTGATAGAACCTTTTGCAGATGAGGTGAGCAGATGATACAACCAGGCGTAATTCTCGGCGACCGTTATGAGATAATCGAACTGATCGGCACCGGCGGCATGGCTGACGTCTATAAGGCGAGATGCCATAAACTGAATCGTTACGTTGCCATCAAAGTTCTGAAAGCGGAATATTCTTTGAACAAGAATTTTGTTTCGAAGTTCAGAGTGGAGGCGCAGTCCGCAGCCGGACTCATGCATCCGAATATAGTAAATGTATATGACGTCGGAGAAGAGGACGGCATGTACTATTTTGTCATGGAACTGGTGGAGGGTATCACGCTCAAGAATTACATTGAGAAGAAGATGTCTCTCTCCGCGAAAGAAGCGATCAGCATTGCGATTCAGGTTTCCATGGGCATCGAAGCGGCGCATAACAACGGGATCATTCACCGCGACATCAAGCCGCAGAACATCATCATTTCCAAAGAAGGAAAGGTAAAGGTTGCCGATTTCGGGATTGCGAGAGCGACGACTTCCGATACGATCACGAGTCATGCGATGGGCAGCGTGCATTATACGTCGCCGGAGCAGGCAAGGGGCGGCTATTCCGACGCGAAGTCCGACATCTATTCGATCGGAATCTCCATGTTTGAAATGGTGACGGGACGCGTGCCGTTTGACGGCGAGACAACGGTTGCCATTGCGATCAAGCATATTCAGGAGGAATTGCCGTCGCCGAGACTGTTCGTGCCGGATCTTCCGATCAGTGTGGAGCAAATTATTTTCAAATGTACCCAAAAGAATCCGGACAGAAGATACCCCAATATGGGGGAACTGATCGCGGACTTGAAGCACTCTTTAATCAGTCCGGATGAGAATTTCGTCGTGATCAACGAAGCCGCGAGCAATCAGGGCACCAAGGCGATCTCCGACAATGACAGACAGAACCTGCGCGAGCAGATGAACAAAGATGTTTACGTGCCCGGTTCCTATCCGCAGGAAATGCCGGCACAGGATCCCTACGGTCAGGAAGGGATTCCGGAAGCATACGAAGCCGAGGAACTCTTCTCTCCGAGAAGACGAAACGCACGTCGTGATCCGGTGATGGAAAAGGAACAGGAAGCGGGTCCGCGCAGCAAGAAGCGCCGCGGCCGCAAGATCGAAGAGGAGCAGACGGACTATGCACCGCGCCGTCAGGACGAGTATTTCGATGATTTTGAGTACGAGGACGATGTAGATCCGAAGATGGAGAAAATCATGACGGTGCTGCTGATCGTGGCGGGCGTCATTATTGCGGTAGTGGCGATTCTCGTGATCGGCAAGGCACTGAATTTGTTCGGGAAATCCGCAGGCTCCGATACCGAACAGATAGAGGAAGCGGGCTATGTGGAAGTGCCTTATCTGGTCGGCAAGACGACGCAGGAAGCGACGAAACTGCTGCAGGAGGTAGGACTTACCGCGTCTGCAAAGCGCGAGTCGTCCAACCGTTTTGAAAAGGATATTATCATCTCCCAGAGTCCGACGCCGGGAGAAATGGTGGAGCCGGGAACGCAGCTTGAAATTATCATCAGTTCGGGACGTGCGGAAGGAGTGCCGGTTCCCGATGTGGTCGGAAAGAGTGAAGCGGAAGCCAAGGTCGCCATTGAAGCGGAAGGCTTCGTCATGAATGTGGAAGCCGTGGACGATCCGACACAGCCGCAGGGCGTTGTGCTTCGTCAGTCGCCGCTGGGGGCGACGACGCTGCAAAAGGGCAGTGCCGTTACGGTATATATCAACGGCGGTTCGAGTCTGGCAGGTACTACGGGCGGGCAGACAGAGACGCCGTCCAATAAAGTGAAGGTTCCTTATCTGGTCGGCAAGGACGAGACGACGGCGAAATCCATGTTGACCCAGGCGGGTTTGAACTGGGGCACGATCAGCGAAGAACACAATGATGCAGTGAATGCGGGGTTGGTGCTGACGCAGTCCTATGCCCCCGATTCGGAAGTGGATCAGGGTACCGCGATTGATTTCATCATCAGTCTCGGCGGCTCCAC
>CAZNCH010000065.1:0-9987 GCA_964571555.1 uncultured Lachnospiraceae bacterium
TCTACACCAGGACGTACACTCTTTCCCTACACGACGCTCTTCCGATCTCACGCTCTACCGCAAGGAGTACATCCCGATGCGACTGCGCGGCAAGCTCCGCAAGGTCATGGTGTACATCATGAACGACGGCAGGCCGCAGATGCCGAGTGAACGGTACTATCGCATCATCGAGGAAGGATATCATGATGTTGGCTTCGACACGGTGCACCTTGGTAAGGCGCTGGATGCCACAGAGGAACTGCTGTAACGACAATACTGCGAGGGCCGCCGCGTGCGGCTTTTCGTTTCGGAGGAAAAATGGATATACGGAAAATCGCTGTGGGAGAGCTGCACCCAGCCAAGTATAACCCGCGCAAAGACCTGAAGCCCGGCGACCCCGAGTTTGAAAAGCTCAAGCGCAGTGTCGAGGAGTTCGGTTATGTGGAGCCGATTATCTGGAATAAGCGCACAGGCAATGTTGTGGGCGGGCACCAACGGCTCAAGGTTCTGATGTACCTTGGCTATACAGAGGTCGACTGCGTGGTGCTGGACTTGGATGAGCCGCGGGAAAAGGCGCTCAATATCGCACTCAATAAGATCAGCGGCGATTGGGACATGCCGCTCTTGACGGCGCTGTTGAAGGATCTTAACGACAGCGGCTTCGATTCCACGCTCACCGGCTTCGATGTATCGGAAATGAGTGATCTGTTCGATGATCAGTCGGAGATCGTGGAAGATGAGCCTCCAGCAGCAGCGGATACACCGGCCTACACGAAGCTTGGCGATGTGTGGCTGCTTGGACAGCATCGGCTTGTGTGCGGCGACGCAACCAAACCAGAGGATGTTGCGCTGCTCATGGACGGAGCCAAAGCGGATTTGGTCATTACGGACCCGCCCTACAATGTGGCATATGAGGGCAGCAACGGCCTCACGATCCAGAACGACAATATGCCAGAGGAGAAGTTCGAGGCGTTCCTATCGGCAGCGTTTCAATGCATGCGCAGCAGCATGAAAGCCGGCGCGCCATTCTATATCTGGCACGCCGAGACGGAAGGCGGCGCGTTCCGAAAAAGCTGTACCTCCACGCTCGGACGTGTTCGGCAAATGCTGATTTGGAACAAAAACGCCTTCACGATGGGACATCAGGATTACCAGTGGAAGCATGAGGCCTGCATCTATGGCTGGACGGACGGCGGATCCCATTACTTCGTTGACGACCGCACGCAGGCAACCGTCATGGGGGATCCACGCATCGACGTGAACAAGCTCAAAAAGGAAGAGATGCGGGAGCTCCTGCGCGGCATGCTCAGTGACAAGACCTCCACAACCGTCATTGACGAAAACAAGCCCTCACATAACACAGAGCATCCAACCATGAAGCCGCTGAAGCTTTTGGCGCGGCTGGTCAAGAACAGCAGCAGGCAGGGCGAGATCGTGCTTGACACCTTTGGCGGCAGCGGCAGCACGCTGATGACCTGCGAACAGCTGGGAAGGCGGTGCTATACAATGGAGCTCGACCCCAAGTACGCGGATGTGATAGTCAAACGGTGGCAAAATTTCACCGGTTCCACCGATATCTTCCTCGTCCGCAACGGCAAGAAGACAAATGCGTCTTCTTTGCTAACAAGCCCAATTTAGCTGGACTTATGCTGTTCTTTCCGGCTTAATTGTCCCTACCAAAGCAAGGAGGCAACAAGCATGACAAACGAACAGGAACAAGCAACCTACACGGAACTGCTCAAAAAGAACGGCTTCACGGACAGCGGGAGAACCCTCTACGACGGCACCACGATCTACGAACGCTGCTGGACGCAGGGCATCGAGATCGCCTTCTGCGGGCACTCGAAGGAACACTACCGCATCGAAGCCTGGATCAACGGGTACTGCCCGATGGTCAGGGTGATCAAGAACGACCGCGTGGAAGGCAATCCCCGCGACTACTCGAGCCCCAAGCGGGCGATCAACGCGATCGCCGAAATCGCACGGTGCGCCGGATACACACTGTAAGGAGGGCAGCAATATGGATGAAAAACGGATCGAGTTCTACATGACGGCGGAGATCGGCAGCGATATGGACGCTGACAACCGCTTCGCCTGTGAGATCGGCGACCTGATCCATCGCTATGTAAGCAGCGACTGGGGCATACTATGTGAGGACGACAAGGCGCTCAACCGCAGGGCACTCTCGGAGGGCGGGCGCGTCCTCGCCGCATATGATACCAGCCGCGGCAAGGTGTACATCATAACGGATGACACACAGGCGATGCCAACGATCACAACGGTGCTGTACGCACATGAGTATTAAGGAGGAAGCGACCATGAAAAAGGCAGTAATCCTGTACGACAGCCGCGGCGAAAGCGGAAACATTTACTGGCTGCTCGGCGCATTGCAGCAGGTCATGCGAAAGCAGCGCCGCATCACAGCCTTCAATGACCTGCGTGACCGCGTGTTTAAAGCACAGAGCTATGCGGAGGCGTTGGCGATCATGGGTGAGGAGGTCGAGCTCATCGACATCTCGGTATGAGATGGTTGTTGTAAAAACTGCAGCAACCACATTCGGTACAGCACCGAACAAAACAGACAATCCAAGGAGCAGCAAGCGCTGCCCTTTTTTATTGCGGGGAGGGTGAATGTGGCAAACAGCAGAATAATCGTACCGGAGAAGAAGCTCCTTACAAATCCCACCCTCGCCGAGCGCGCCGTTGCATTCATCAACTCCCTGAAGCATACCAAGGGCGAATGGCACGGAAAGACCTTTGACCTGCTGCCCTGGCAGGAGACAATCATCCGTGATGTGTTTGGAACGGTGAAGGAGAATGGCTGCAGGCAGTACAATTCGGTTTACGTTGAGATACCAAAAAAGCAAGGCAAAAGCGAGCTTGCCGCTGCTGTCGCCCTTTACCTCATGGCGGGCGACGGCGAATGGGGTGCGGAGGTCTATGGCTGCGCCGCCGACCGGCAGCAGGCGTCCATTGTGTTCGATGTTGCCGTGGAGATGGTCGAGCAATGCCCCGCGCTCAAAAAGCGCATCAAGCCGGTGCTCTCGCAGAAGCGGCTTGTGTACCAGCCGCTGAACAGCTTCTATCAGGTGCTGTCCGCAGAGAGCTATACCAAGCACGGTCTGAACGTCCATGGTGTTGTGTTCGATGAGCTTCATGCGCAGCCGAACCGATTGCTGTACGACGTCATGACCCACGGCTCCGGCGATGCACGAAAACAGCCGCTTTTCTTTTTGATCACCACAGCGGGCACCGACCGCAACAGCATCTGTTGGGAGGTGCATCAAAAGGCCGAGGATGTGCTTGCGGGCAGGAAGATCGACCCGACCTTCTACCCCGTCATCTACGGCATTCCCGAAGAAGCAGACTGGGGCAGTGAACAAAACTGGTATCGTGCCAATCCGTCGCTCGACGTGACGGTCGATGTGGAGAAGCTGCGGGCTGCATACAACAACGCCAAGGACAATCCAGCGGAGGAGAATCTGTTTCGCCAGCTGCGGCTGAATCAGTGGGTCAAGCAGTCCGTCCGGTGGATGCCGATGGACGCTTGGGACAAATGCAATGCCGCGGTCGATACGGAAGCATTGATCGGCAGAGAGTGCTATGCAGGCCTTGACCTTTCGAGCAGCACGGACATCACTGCGTTCGTGCTGGTGTTCCCGCCGCGGACAGACGAGGAGTCTTACGTGATCCTCCCCTACTTTTGGGTGCCGGAGGATACGCTGGCCATGCGTGTTCGGCGCGATCATGTTCCGTATGACGTTTGGAAAGCGCAGGGCAGCGTCATGACAACGGAGGGCAATGTCATTCACTATGGGTTTATCGAAGACTTCATTGAAGATCTCGGCACCAAATACAACATCAAGGAGATTGCTTACGATCGTTGGGGCGCTGTGCAAATGAGCCAGAATCTGGAAGGCGCAGGCTTTACCATCGTGCCTTTCGGGCAGGGGTTTCGAGATATGAGCCCGCCGACCAAGGAGCTTATGAAGCTGGTACTGGAAAAACGCATTGCTCACGGCGGGAACGCGCCCCTTCGTTGGATGATGGACAACATCTATGTGCGCACCGATCCGGCAGGAAACATCAAGCCGGATAAGGAAAAATCCACCGAGCGCATCGACGGCGCAGTCGCCGCCATCATGGCGCTGGATCGAGCGATACGCTGTGGAAACGGTGTCGGTGCCTCAGTATACGACGAACGTGGTATATTAATTTTTTAGGAGATTTTGCGTGATTGAGCTTAACGTAACAAAGGCCAAGATGAATGCCGCGACATATGAGACGCTGACCAGCGGTATGGCGAACGCGGTGTCCGTACATTTCACTTTCTCCTCCGATTGGGACAACCTCAGCAAAACAGCTGTGTTCAGCAACGGGGCAGAAACCATCGCTGTTATGGAGAACGCATGGAACGGTACAGACAGCTGCATCGTGCCGCATGAGGTGTTAGAAAAGCCATACCGGACAATCGTTGTAGGGCTTGTGGGGACAAGCGGCAGCTCGGTGATTCTTCCTACGGTATGGTGCTCGATAGGCCGGGTACGCCTTGGCGCAAGTGCTCAGGGCGATTCATCCACGAATGCGGCCTTGCCAGTATGGGCACAAATGGAAAACAAAATCAGCGGTTTGGAAACGACGTCATACACGAGCCTCGAGAAAAATCCATCGGGCGGAAGCAGTGGGTATCCTGTCAGAGTCCTTCTGCACGGGCTTACCTCCGCAGACGCGGGAGCGCATCTGCATGTGTACTCCGTTCTGCGCAATCGGCAGCGTAAAACCTGCTGGCGGCATCCTTCCAATTATTGCGTTGCCGACGAGGGCGGCGGCCGCCTCGGATACGGACAGATCGCAGGCTTCACATATGGCGGAAACGCAGAGTATAACTACAGCGCTGTACCGGAATGGATGCCCAATGACGGCTATCTTGAGACCGAGTTTACGCTCACCAAAGCGGTCATAGAGCGCGGATACTATGATGTCGACATATCGACATGGCTCCTGCCGCTTGTCAAGCCTAAAGCATTCGGGGATAACGGACTCATGTCTTGGGATGAGATCGGAATTATTGGGCTTTCTCAATATGGACAAAACAGTCCGCTGCTGTTCCGGTTTAACATTGAAAGGGGTGGTTCGGTTGTTGGTGAAAGCCATGATACCCTATGTATTGGGCTGCGCGGGAGCCTGCCTGATACATCGGACTGGTTTGACAGCCGCGATGGTTCAATCCGCACAAATCACATGTATGTAAGCATTCGGTAGCTTTCATTTCCCTGCCGACGTATGGCGTTCTCGGCAACGGGGCCTTGGTGGATCTATCCTTTGGTCGTCGGAGGGGTTTCAATCTTTTTAAGGAGGTTCTTATATGGGACTTTTTCCCGGGCTGTTCCGTTCACGGGACAAGCCTAAGGACGCAACAGCAGGCAGCGGTTATAGCTTCTTCCTTGGCGGCACAAGTGCAGGGAAAACGGTCAATGAGCGCTCCGCCATGCAGATGACCGCAGTATACAGCTGTGTGAGGATATTGGCAGAGGCAGTCGCGGGACTGCCTTTTCATTTGTACAAGTACAAGCCGGACGGCGGTAAGGAAAAGGCGATTAAGCACCCGCTGTACCGCATTCTGCACGATGAGCCGAATCCTGAAATGACCAGCTTTATATTCAGAGAAACGCTCATGACGCACTTGCTTTTGTGGGGCAACGCATACGCACAGGTCATTCGCAACGGGAAAGGCGAAATCCTTGCCCTGTACCCGCTGATGCCAAACCGTATGAGCGTCGACCGGGATGCAGCCGGGCAGCTGTATTACACCTACACCCGATATGGTGACGAAGCGCAGCAGCAGAAAGCGGAGACAGTACGGCTCAAGCCGAACGATGTGCTGCATATCCCCGGACTGGGCTTTGATGGCTTGGTTGGCTACTCGCCAATCGCCATGGCGAAAAACGCGATTGGACTGGCAATGGCCACCGAGGAATATGGTGCGAAGTTCTTCGCCAACGGCGCCGCTCCCGGCGGAGTACTGGAGCACCCGGGCGTGATCAAGGATCCCGTGCGGGTTAAGGAAAGCTGGAATACGGCGTATCAGGGGAGCGGCAATTCCCATCGGATTGCCGTACTTGAGGAGGGCATGAAGTACCAGCCGATCGGGATCAGCCCCGAGCAGGCACAATTCCTTGAAACACGGAAGTTCCAGATCAATGAGATCGCGAGGATTTTCAGAGTGCCGCCGCATATGGTCGGCGACCTTGATAAATCCTCATTCAGCAATATCGAGCAGCAGAGCTTGGAGTTTGTGAAATACACATTGGATCCATGGGTCACACGCTGGGAGCAGGCGGTCAATCGCGCCCTGCTCCTGCCGAACGAAAAGTCAGTTCTGTTTGCAAAGCTGAACGTGGACGGGCTGCTGCGTGGTGATTACGCTTCGCGCATGAGCGGATATGCCACGGCAAGGCAGAACGGATGGATGAGTGCAAACGACATTCGTGAGCTCGAAAACCTCGACCACATACCGGCGGAGCAGGGCGGCGATCTGTATCTGATCAATGGCGCGATGACCAAGCTCAAGGACGCAGGCGCGTTCGCACCTACTACAACTGAAACGGAGGGAAACAAGTGAAAAAGTTCTGGAACTGGGCACGGGATGCGGATGACGGATCCCGTGTTCTATATTTGGACGGAGCAATCGCCGAGGAGTCATGGTTTGACGATGACATTACGCCAGCGGCTTTCAAGGCAGAGCTCACAGGCGGCAGCGGCAATGTCACCATCTGGCTCAATTCGCCTGGCGGCGACTGCATTGCAGCCAGTCAGATCTATGCCATGCTCATGGATTACCCGGGCAGCATTACGGTAAAGATCGACGGGATTGCAGCAAGCGCGGCGTCGGTCGTGGCTATGGCAGGTACGACCGTACTCATGGCCCCCACCGCGCTCATGATGGTGCATAACCCGCTCACGGTGGCGATTGGAGACAGTGAGGAGATGCAAAAAGCCATCGATATGCTCTCCGAGGTTAAGGAAAGCATCATCAACGCTTATGAAATCAAGAGCGGTCTATCACGGGCAAGGCTCTCGCATTTGATGGATGCCGAAACGTGGATGAATGCAAACAGGGCAATGGAGCTGGGCTTTTGTGATGGACTGCTTGCAGATGACAAAAAGCCGCCGACGGATGAAGCCGAGATCAGCTTTGCATTTAGCCGAAGGGCAGTTACCAACTCGCTGCTCAACAAAGCCATGAAAAAGGGCCCCACCGTTCCCGAGCCGGAGAAGCAAGGGCGTTCGGTGGATTCGCTCATGGAACGTCTGAACCTGATCAAACACAATTAAGGAGGAATACAAAATGACGATTCTCGAACTGCGCGATAAGCGCAACAAGACCTGGGAAGCTGCAAAGAGCTTCCTTGATTCCCACCGCAGCGACAAGGGCACCCTCTCTGCTGAGGATGATGCTTCCTATTCCCGCATGGAGCAGGACATCACCGATCTTGGCAAGGAGATCTCTCGACTGGAACGTCAGGAGGCGCTGGACGCCGAGCTGAGCAAGCCCATCGGTAAACCGCTCACCACCGCTCCGCTTTCGGGTGCCAGGAAGGATGGCCGTGCTTCCGATGAGTATCGGCGTTGCTTTTGGAACCTGATGCGTTCCAAGGCAGCGATGCCCGAGATCGTGAACGCGCTGCAGATCGGCACCGATTCTGAGGGTGGCTATCTTGTGCCGGATGAATACGAGCGCACGCTCGTGGAAGCGCTCGAGGAGGAGAATATCTTCCGTCAGCTCGCCAAGGTTATCCAGACCTCCAGCGGCGATCGGAAAATCCCCGTTGTGGCATCCAAGGGTACTGCTGCATGGATTGACGAAGAGGGCGCGTTTACCGAGAGCGACGATTCCTTCAGCCAGGTCTCCATCGGGGCGTACAAGTTGGGCACCATGATCAAGGTATCCGAAGAGCTGTTGAACGACTCTGTGTTCGACCTTGAAAGCTACATCGCCCGTGAGTTCGCCCGCCGTATTGGCGCAAAGGAGGAGGAAGCCTTCTTCTCCGGCAACGGCAGCGGTAAGCCGCTTGGCTTCCTCGCAGCAACCGGCGGTGCGCAGACGGGCGTAACCGCTGCGTCCACCTCGGCGATCACTGCCGATGAACTCATCGACCTGTTCTATTCTCTGAAGAGCCCGTATCGCAAGAACGGCGTGTGGCTGCTGAACGATGCAACCATCAAGACGGTCAGAAAGCTGAAGGACAGCAATGGCCAGTACCTCTGGCAGCCCGCACTGGTTGCCGATACCCCCGATACCATCCTCGGCAGACCCGTCAAGACCTCGGCATATATGCCGGCGATCGCAGCAGCGGCAAAGTCCGTTGCCTTTGGCGATTTCGGTTATTACTGGATCGCCGATCGGCAGGGCCGTTCGTTCAAGCGCCTTGGTGAACTGTATGCAGCGACCGGTCAGGTCGGTTTTCTCGGCTCCCAGCGCGTGGACGGCAAGCTTATTCTGCCCGAGTCCATCAAGGTGCTGGCGCAGAAGGCATCCTAATGAAGGGAGGCGGCGGAGATGGAGACATTGCTTGAAAAGGTCAAGGCAAATCTCATAATTGACCATGCAGCGGACGATGAATTGCTGGGCACCTTCATCCTCGCCGCCGTATCGTATGCCGAGAGTTATCAGCATTTGACGGAAGGGTATTACGAATCCAATCCCATGCTTCCCACGACAGAGCAGGCAGTGACTATGCTGGCGTCCCATTTTTACGAATCGAGAGATGGCAGCACCGCTGGCTTTTTTGCAGACAGCGTCGGTGCAGCGGAGCAGGTCTGGAAAACGGTCAATACACTGCTGCGCCTTGATAGGAGCTGGATGGTATGAGCTTTGGAAAGATGAATACCTCAATTAGTGTTTGCAGCATCATCAACAGTAAGGATTCAGCCGGATTTGCAGCCAAGCAGCGGCACCCCCTGCTGACCTGCCGCGCTTACAAGGAAGAGAAGAACATGAGTGAGAAGTGGTCGAGCAGCGCGGTGTTTGCCGAAGCAACTGTGCTGTTCCGCTTCCGCTGCTGTCCCGGGATCTCCATTTCTACACGGGATGTTATTGTCTGCGATAACGTCCAGTACGACATCATCAGCGTGGAAGATGTTCGCGGACGCAGCATGTATTATCAGGTGCTTGCTAAGAGCTCGGAGGCGTCAAATGGCTGATGTCGAGATAAGGATGCCCACCGAGCTGCTGGAGCGCCTATCGAAGCTCGGCTCACGGCAGGATGAGATCAGCGCAAGGGTGCTGGAAGCCGGTGCAGAGGTACTGGAAGCAAAAATGCGTTCATCACTGGCGGCCGCAGTTGGTAAGGACACAAAATACGAGTCCAGATCGACGGGTGAGCTGTTGGGTGCGCTCGGCACCTCACCCGTACTCGTCGACAGGAACGGCAACAGCAATATCAAGGTGGGATTTTCGGAACCGCACTCGGGCGGTGTCAGCAATGCAAAGCTCGCATCCATTATCGAATATGGTAAGTATGGTCAGCAGCCAAAGCCCTTTCGAAAGCGCGCGCGGGCGGCAGCAAAAGCACCGGTGCGCAATGCAATGATGGCAAAGCTGGAAGAGGAGCTGTCGAAGATATGAGTATTCTTGAAGAACTAAAAACACTCGTCGAGGGTCTGGGAATCCGTGTGGAAACCGGTGTATTTTCAGAGCCCGCACCCGACACCTATGTGGTATTGACGCCGCTGACGGACACTTTTTCACTGTACTGTGATAATCGTCCTTCCCTTGACATCAATGAAGTACGCATTTCGCTGTTCAGCAAAAGCAACTATCTTCAGCTGAAAAACGATCTTGAGGGTTCCCTGCTCGACGGTGATTTCACCATTACCGACCGATGCTATGTCGGATATGAAGAGGATACCGGCTACCATCACTACGCGGTGGATGCAGCCAAACTATACGAAATGGAGGAACAGTAAATGGCAACGATTGGTCTTGACAGACTATATTACGCAAAA
>CAZNCH010000066.1:0-9733 GCA_964571555.1 uncultured Lachnospiraceae bacterium
TGCGTGTCCGAAGACGGAGCGCTGATCTATGCGGCTCCGGTTGCCACAAGGAAGGAAGGCGTGGATATCAGCGCGCAGAAGTGGTTCATCGACGCCAAAAAGAACATTGCCAACCTTCATTTTTCCACACCCCACGTAGAGGATCTGTTCGAAAGCAGCAACTATCGCTACTATTGGGTCGTGTCCCTAAGCCGCAGCGTGGAACTTACCAGTCTCGGAAATATCCGTCGGGGCGTGCTTCTGGTGGATATGAACTTCTCCGCCATTGAGCAGATGTTCACCAAGGTGAATGAAAACAGCAGCGGCTATGTCTATCTGATGGATCGAAACGGTGAAATCATCTATCATCCGAAGCAGAAAGCCATCTATTCCCATTTGATCAATGAAAATAATTTGCAGGCTGCTTCCTATGAGGACGGTGCGCATTTGGAACGCTTTGAGGGCGAAGAACGGGCGGTGGTAGTAAAAACGGTCGGTTATACCGGCTGGAAAATTGTGGGCGTGACACCGACAAGGGCGTTTTCGGGCGATCTCTTCCAGACAAGGATCTTCACCCTGATTATTCTGACCATCACGATCTTTTTGGTGCTGTTCGGAAATATTTTTATTTCTTCCCGCGTGACGGATCCGCTCCGACGCCTGGATGAAAGTGTTAAGGGCTTAGAGGAAGGGTGGATTGACGCGGATCATATCTATATCGGCGGATCGCATGAGATCAGACATCTGGGACGAACCATCAACGGTATGGTCAGACAGATGCGGAAGTTGATGGATGATATGGTGCGGGAGCAGGAAGAAAAACGGAAGAGTGAGTTAGATGCGCTGCAGTCGCAGATCAACCCGCATTTTCTGTATAACACGTTGGATTCGGTCGTCTGGATGACGGAATCCAAGCGATATAAAGACGCCATCACTACAATTACGGCGCTTGCGACCCTGTTTCGTATCAGTTTGAGCCGCGGCGACAGCGTGATCACGATTCGGGATGAGATTCGCCATGCAGAAAACTATTTGAACATTCAGAAGGTGCGCTATAAAAATAAATTCACTACCGTGATTGATGTGGATCCTGCGATTCTGGACTGCTGTACGATCAAACTGATCGTACAGCCGCTTCTGGAGAACGCGATCTATTACGGCGCAATGGATGAGGATTCCAGAATTGTCTTAAGGGGCTATGAGAAGGACGGCGATCTTTATATCGAAGTGAACGACAACGGAATGGGAATCCCAAAGGAAACACTGGCGACGCTGCTGCAGGAGAAGTCCAAAACAAGAGGAAAAGGTTCCGGCATCGGTCTGTGGAACGTGAATCAGAGAATACAATTATATTTTAAGGGAGATTACGGGCTTCAACTGGAAAGCGAATTGGATGAGGGTACGACTGCACGGATCCATCTCCCCAAGATTCGATATGAAGATTATAAGAAGGGGGGCAGTTTGTCATGAAGAACAGACGAAAATATCTGATTCCGCTGGCAGCCATCCTTCTCCTGGCGCTGATTTTCGAATTCTATTACTATATGAACAACACGCGCAGAAAGGCGCCGATCCGCCAGGTTTCGCTGATCGCATACGGTTCCGATACCACCAGATGGGAGAGTCTGAAACAGGGCGCGGAACTTGCGGGCGTTGATCTGAATGCTGAAGTGACGCTGATTACAATGTCGACAGAGGATGACGGGAAGGAGCAGATCTCGCTGATCAATCGTGAAATCGAAAACGGTGCGGACGGACTTTTGATTGCAGCTTGCAACAGCGCTGAAATCGCCGCCTATCTGCAAAGTCATGAAACGCAGATCCCATATTGCTTTGTGGAAAGTGGGATTGCATCCGAGGAAGAAGGACTCCGACTGATTTCTGCGGAAAATCATGAAATGGGAGAAGCGTTGGCGCATGTTATCGCCGAAAATGAACGTGATTGGATCAAGGTTGCCATTATTGCGGATCATACGGAGCGCGACAGTGTCAGAGACAGATTGAACGGGCTGGTTAACAGCGGTCTGCACTACGCGGACGAAGTAGTTCTCTGGAAGCGAAACGAGCAGGAACGGGACAAGAAGGCGCAGTTTTTTCTCCAGAGAGAGCTGACTGAGGAAGCGGTCGATGTGGTGGTGGCATTGGATAACAGTTCGCTGGAAGAATTGCTGGACGCAACGCTGAACTTAAATAAAGACATCAAGATTTACGGTATCGCCAACAGTGCCAAGACAGTTTATTATCTGGATAAGGGAATGGTCAAATCCATTGTGTATCAGGATGAATTTGTAATCGGCTACCATGCGATTCAAGCGCTTTTGCATCAGAAAACGGAGAAAGAAATCAACTTCCACCTTGTAGACCGCACCAATATGTATGAAGAAGAGAATCAGAAGCTGCTGTTCCCGCATACCAAATAATTGCGGCTCACAGCACCCGGACGGGAGAACAAATGATTGAACCGAAAATAAGAAAAATGATATATTCGCTTCTGATTGCGTCGCTTCTTTCCGCAACTCTGCTGTTGTCCGCTTGCGCGAACATATTTAACAGTGCGGGAAAGAAAACGATTGAGCAGCACACGCTGCGAATCGGCGTAACGATATTTGACGATTATGACACGTTAATGACGGAGATGGCAATTAAAATCAACGACTGGGCAAGAGAAACGGCGCGCGTCGAGGGTGATAAAATTGTGATGGATATCGTTTCCGCCAACGGCAGTCAACTGACACAGAACGATCAGGTGGCGAAATTCGCAGACAAGGGGTATGATGTGGTCTGCGTCAATCTGGTCGACCGGACGGACGCCACCATGATTATTGATAAAGCCAGAAGCGCGGGGATTCCGGTGATTTTTTTCAACAGGGAGCCGGTTGCGGAGGATCTGGATCGGTGGGAGCAGTTGTACTATGTGGGTGCTGACGCCGAGCAGGCGGGCGCATTGCAGGCGGAACTGATTACACAGGTGCTGTCCGATCAAAAGCGGTTCGATGAGGTTGACCGCAACGGGGATCACGTGATTCAATATGTGATTCTGGAAGGGGAACCCGGTCACCAGGATTCGCTGGTTCGCACGCAGGTAAGCATCGAGCAGATTCAGGAATCCGGCATTCCGATTGAGAAGGTCGGGGATGAAATTGCAAACTGGAATCGGACGCAGGCGTTCTCGAAAATGAACATGCTTCTGGAAAAGAGACCGCTCGGAATCGAGATGGTAATTGCCAATGACGACGATATGGCGTTGGGGGTTTTGGATGCGATTCTATCCAAAGGCGAACCGCTCCCGTTGATCGTCGGTGTGAACGGAACGGCGGAAGCGCTGGAAATGGTGAAAACACAGAAGATGGCGGGAACCGTATATAATGATCTGAAACAACAGGCGGAACTGATGATGAATCTCGCCTACAGTCTGGCGAAAGAGGGGACGCCTCCCGCCAACTACCGTTTTCAGGAGGGAAACCTGCTCTATGTGGATTATCGGCCGATTGATTACGACAATGTGCAGGAGTTCATCCGTTTGCAGGAATAATCAGCGCTTTTCTTGCGAAGAGATAACGGAACTGAGCAGGGAAGACTTCTCTAAGATGAGAACATAGAAAATCATTCCCATATTGGCGTCATAGACATGTTTGCCGACGTCCAATACGGTAACGGTCTTGCCGGGCCTGGTATTGATTCTGTATTCCAGAAAGCCGTCATAGACAAGATTCTCGTTATCGGTTTCCTGTGAGGCGGCGGTTTGTTCCTTGATCAATGCATTCACCCGCTCCAGGTCGTCGGGATGCACAAAGTTCCTGAAACTGGACTTCGTGAATTGCAGAAAATCATCGAAGTCAGAACAGCCCACCAGAGAAATCAGGGATTGGTTCGCGAACAAGATTTCTTCCATTTCATCGGCTTTGTAGACCAAAAAACATCCCGGCAAGCCGGCGGCAATGTTTTTCACCGTAAAGCCAAGTTCATATCGATTGATCTTCTCCACTGTGGGCTCATATTTTTTGCTGCTGTTTTTTCCGCCCAGTTTGGAAGCATAGAGCGCTTTGTCTGCAAGTTTCATCAGACTCGAGCGATCCTTGGACTGCACGGGGGATTCGGCATATCCGGCTGAAAGCGTATAATGGACGGGAACTCCGTCATGTTCAATTGCTTTGGGGGCGGATAAGAATTCATGAATCAGCGCATCCTGTCTGTCCCCGATGATGAAAATAGAAAATTCATCGCCGCCCGTTCGCGCAAGAACGGCGTCTTTCGGAAAGAAGTTCCGCATTTTGGCGGCAAGGTCGATCAAGACCAGATCGCCGGTTTCGTGTCCGTAAATATCGTTGAGAAGCTTGAAATCGTCGATGTCCAGGAGCACTGTGGTTGCAGACGTCGTCGGGTGATCCGCAAGAAAAGACTCCAACTGCTGATCAAAGCCTTTTCGGTTCAACAAATCGGTCAGAGAATCCGTGATTACGCTTCTCTGGATGAGGCGATTGTTGGCGCGCGCGGCGATCATCAAGTAAGTCAGAATACCGAATAACAGAGAAAGGACGATGCCGGTGAAAATCATGACGATGGTGAGATTGAAAAAGGAGCCGCCATGGGGCTGTACCGATAAAGACCAGGCGCAGCCGCCCATCGTGAATTGATTGCTGATCGGACGCGACAGAGAAAAACCTGCAGGCAGTGAAGAGGCGACAAGGACAGTTTCGTCGGTGAGCGGCGTTGCCGTCGTCTCCAGTGTATAGTCATAGTCCAGCGCAGATAAGGACTCCAGAGAATTCTGAAATACCGTGGGCACTTTCAGTATGACGATGGACAGCCCCCAAAAGGTCCGCTCCCCGGTTTCCGAATCAGTAAAGATCGGATTCCTGATGGCGATCCCGTTGCCGCCCTGTTTTAAGGCGAAGGGTCCCTGCATCGTTACCATATCATGACGGATTCCGTAGTTTACAATCGGACCCCTGTCGGGATCGTTGATCGAAATCTTCTATGCCCTCGGGACTGTTGCGTACGAGCTCTTCCATGGTTTCCGTGATAAAAACGCCTTGCTGAAATTCGATTCTGATCTGATCGGAATAAAGATGCGTATATAAATCGGCTAATTTATCGGATTCTTCTATGTCCTTTCGGTAAAGCAGAATAGAAATGACGGAAAACAGAATAATGGATAACAAGAAGGCGGCAAAAGAATAAAAATACGCAATGGAAATTGATGATTTTGCTTTCGTTTTGTCGGATGTTTTTGTTTTCATAAAAATCTGATTACCATTCTCAAAACTTTACGAGTAAAATCGGCTTTATTATAACATTAACCAAAGTAAAAAGTAAAAATCATCCGATCCTATGGGAATCAGATATTATGAGTAGATTTCTATCAGGAAGTGTTGTAAAATATTCTCTAAAGAGCGTGAATTTTATCGCCTTTTAGAAAGAAAGAAGCGGATTTGTTAGAAAACGGAGGTGCTTATGCTTGATGCAAAATTAAAACAACGAATCAACGAGCAAATCAATAAGGAGTTCTATTCAGCATATCTCTATCTTGATTTTGCAAACTACTATTATGAACAGGGATTGGACGGCTTCGCGAACTGGTACGATATGCAGGCGCAGGAAGAACGCGATCATGCGATGCTGATGCGCACCTATCTGTATAATAACGGAGAAAATGTGGAATTAAAGGAGATTCCCAAGCCGGATAAGAAGTATGGGGCGATCGGTGATCCGCTCAGATTCTCACTGGAACATGAGCAGTATATTACCGGCGAGATCAATACCATCTACCGCGCTGCAAGCGAAATACATGATTACAGAACGATGCAGTTCTACGACTGGTTCGTAAAGGAGCAGGGCGAAGAAGAGAAAAACGCAGAAGATATGATCCGGAAATATGAATTGTTCGGTCAGGATTCCAAGGGGTTATATGAACTCAACAAGGAACTGCTCACAAGAGTCTATACAGCTCCAGATTTAACGATTTAGCACGGTGTCGAAAGACCCGTAAAATAGGAAAAGGAGGAAATGATATGTTGTTCTACAAGTGTAATCTATGCGGTAATTTTATCACCTTCCTAACCGAGAAAACAGCGGCTACGCCCGTCTGCTGCAATGAAACAATGACGGAAATCATTGCGAACACAACAGATGCGGCGCAGGAAAAACATGTGCCGGTGGTTTCGTGTGAGGGCAGCAAAGTAACCGTTAACGTAGGGTCTGTCAATCACCCTATGCTCGCGGAGCATTTTATTCAGTTTGTGATCCTGGAAACAACTGCGGGATATCAGAAAAAGGATCTGAAGCCGGGAGACGACCCCTGCGCCGTCTTCTGTCTGGCGGAAGGAGAACAGCCCGTTGCTGCGTATGAGTATTGTAATCTTCACGGACTATGGAAGACCGAAATTTAAAACGAAAGGAAAGAAGAAAGATGTCAAAGTATGAATGTGAACCCTGTGGATATGTTTATGATCCCGTCGAGGGAGATCCCGACAGCGGGATTGCACCCGGAACAGCGTTTGAAGATCTTCCGGAAGACTGGGTGTGCCCTGTTTGCGGCGTAGATAAAAGCATGTTCACCAAAGCGGACGAATAGAATTGACTGAATCACCAAACGTCGCATTCGTCGTCACAAGGCTCTACAATCGCGAAAATTTCGCAATTTTAGAGCCTTTTTACAAACACGTAAGGAGGAAGAAGTATGGGCCTGTTTGATTTTATGAGAGGACCCGACGTCAATCAGGGCGTTGCGGAATGGGAAAAGACGCAAGGCGCGGTGCTGATTGATGTTCGGACAAGAGAGGAATACCGTCAGGGACATATCCCGGGAAGCGTTAATATTCCTCTCAATGAGATCACTTCCGTAACGGAACGGGTGCCTGCGAAAGATACGCCGATTTTCGTGCATTGTCTCAGCGGAGGCAGAAGCGCACAGGCGGCAGGTTATTTGGGTAAATTAGGATACAGGCAAGTGAAGAATATCGGCGGAATCAGCGGATACCAGGGGAAAACAGAGGTGTAGAAATGAAGGTGATTATTGTTGGCGGCGTGGCGGGCGGCGGCAAAGGCTGCAGGAATCGACTGTGAAAGCGTTGTTTTGTCTCCCTCGTCTCATGCGGGTTATTATCCGGATGCCAAAACGATGACAATGAAAGTTGTCTTTGAGAATCACAGTCTGCGGTTGCTGGGAGCACAGATCATCGGCTCTGACAGCGTAGACAAACGAATCGATGTGCTGGCAACCGCGATGGCTTCAGGTGTGAGGGCGGATCGGCTGAAAGAGTTGGAACTGGCGTACGCACCGCCGTTTTCTTCCGCGAAGGATCCCGTGAATATGGCAGGATTTATGATCGAGAATATCGGGAAGGGTCTGGTCAAACAGTATCACTGGGAAGAGGTTGCGCATCTGCCCAGAGACGGCAGCGTTACGCTGCTGGATACCCGAACGGTTCGAGAGTATGAACGCGGACATATCGAGGGATATCTCAATATTCCGGTGGATGATTTGCGGGACCGGATCAGGGAGATCGCTCCCGGGAAGCCGGTGTATCTGATCTGTCAGAGCGGGCTCAGAAGTTATATTGCCTATCGTATCTTAATGCAGCACGGATTTGATTGCTATAATTTCGCCGGCGGATATCGCTTTTATGCGAGCGTTACCGGAGAAATAAAAATGAGCGAGCGC
Source organism: uncultured Lachnospiraceae bacterium (assembly GCA_964571555.1). Lineage (GTDB taxonomy): Bacteria > Bacillota > Clostridia > Lachnospirales > Lachnospiraceae > UBA2868. The sequence continues at coordinate 7,643 of CAZNCH010000066.1, forward strand.
GCCTGTGCATGTGGTATGGATCGCTAAAAGGAGGTAGTTATGCGGTATATTTGTCAAATTTGCGGCTATGTTTATGACGACGCCAAAGAAAAAGTTCCGTTTGATCAGTTGCCTGCCGGCTGGAAATGTCCGCTTTGCGGTGCGATCAAATCGGATTTTAAGCCGGAAGTTGCGAAAGAAGAAACCGTTGCGGTCAAGGTGAATCCGGAAGCGGCGGATTTAAAGAAACTTTCCGCGGGGCAGCTGGCTGCTGTATGTTCGAATCTTGCAAGGGGCTGCGAGAAGCAGTACAAGCCGGAAGAAGCCGAATTGTTCCGTGAACTTGCGGCATATTTTGCTGCAATCACGCCCGCGGTCAACGACGCGACGGTTGAAGCAATCGCAGCACTGCTGCAGGAGGATATCGAACGTTATCCCGATGTTCGGACGGTTGCGGATCGGAATCATGATCGGGGCGCAGCTCGAATCTGTGTCTGGGGAGAAAAGGTGACCAGAATGCTTTCGTCTCTGGTCAACAGATACCTGACGGAGGGGGAAAGTCTGCTTGCGGGTACCGATATTTGGGTTTGTACGATTTGCGGCTTTGTCTATATCGGAGAGGCTCCGCCGGAATTGTGTCCGGTTTGCAAGGTCCCGCCTTATAAATTTGAGAAGATCGAAGGGAGGGCATAGGGATGAAACAGAAGGCAGTTAGAAATTTAAGACTTTGCACCAAGGACTGCATGTGTCTTTACGTCTGCCCTTTCGGCGCAACAGACACGGAAAACAGTATCATTGACGTAGAGAAATGCAATGGCTGCGGGGCGTGCGCACAAGCCTGTCCAAGCGGTGCGATCAGCATGGCGCCGGTGGAATATCCGCCGCAGCAGCCCAAAACAGAAGAAGTAACGGCTGTCCTGAATGAACTTGCGCAAAGCAAAGTCAACGGCGAAGCAATGGCGCGGCAGCTTGCGGGAGAAACGGGGAGAGACGGAGAAAGGCGTCTGATGCGTGCAGTAGCCAAATCCGAAAGATTGATTGCGGAGGACATCGTCAGGGAAGCGGGTTTCATGCTTCCGCAGAGTCAAAATGCACATCAGCTGCTGGAGGAACTGGTTGCGAATCCGCCCACGACGGATTTCCCGATGCAGACAGCAAAGAAATTGCTGGAACTGATTCCCAATAACGAAAGGTAAGGAGCGAACCACATGATTGATGTAATTAAGGGGGTGTTCATCCCGTTTCTGGGAACTGCTTTGGGGGCAGCCTGCGTGCTGTTTATGGCGAAACAGTTGAATCAATCGGTGCAGAAAGCGCTCACCGGCTTCGCGGCAGGCGTGATGGTGGCGGCTTCGATCTGGAGTCTTCTCATTCCGGCGATGGAGCAGGCAAGCTCCATGGGGACATGGTCTTTCCTCCCCGCATTTTTCGGGTTCTGGCTCGGAACAGGCTTCCTGCTGCTTCTCGACCACGTGATTCCGCATCTGCATCTGAATACCGAGAAAGCGGAGGGCCCTGAGAGCAAGCTCGCCAGAACGACGATGATGCTCTTTGCGGTGACGCTTCACAATATCCCTGAAGGAATGGCGGTCGGCGTCGTCTATGCCGGCTTGCTGTCGGGAAATACGGATATCACGATCGGGGGCGCGCTTTCGCTTTCGATCGGTATCGCAATTCAGAACTTTCCGGAAGGTGCAATTATTTCAATGCCGCTCCATAGCGAGGGGACGAGCAAAGGGAAGGCGTGTCTCTACGGAATCCTGTCGGGTGCGGTGGAGCCAGTTGCGGCGCTGCTGATGATTGCGGCTGCGTCCTATTTGATTCCCGCCATGCCTTATCTGCTGGCATTTGCTGCCGGTGCGATGATGTATGTCGTAGTGGAGGAACTGATTCCCGAAATGTCGGAGGGGAAGCATTCCAACATCGGGGTCGTCATGTTCGCGCTCGGGTTCACCCTGATGATGGTACTGGATGTGGCGCTCGGATAGGGACGAAAATAGGACTAAAACAAAATTTGGAGCGGAATAAAATGAAAATTTCATACAAAATGACGATCAATGCGGCGTTTCTGGGATATATCGTGCAGGCGGTGGTGAATAATTTCGTGCCGCT
>CAZNCH010000067.1:0-9707 GCA_964571555.1 uncultured Lachnospiraceae bacterium
TGAAATCAATGCGAATCCTTCCAAACGGGAGATGGATATGCTCTTAACGACAGGGGAGCAGACCAGTGTCGCCCTCATGGCGATTGCAATGAACGGCATGGGCGTACCTGCGGTTTCCTTGAATGCATATCAGGTTGCGATGCATTCGACAAGCGCTTACGGGAACGCACGCGTGAAACGGATTGATACGGAGCGGATCCGTCACGAACTGGACGCCAGAAAGATCGTGGTCATCACGGGCTTTCAGGGCGTGAATAAATACGACGATTATACGACCCTGGGCAGGGGCGGTTCCGACACCACGGCGGTTGCGCTTGCGGCTGCGCTGCACGCGGAGAAGTGCGAGATTTTCACGGACGTGGACGGCGTTTATACCGCAGATCCGAGAATCGTGCCGAAAGCAAGGAAGATGCAGGAGATCACTTATGATGAAATGCTCGATCTTGCAACGCTCGGTGCGGGGGTACTGCATAACCGTTCTGTGGAACTGGCGAAGAAATACGGCGTGCAGTTGGTCGTTCGTTCCAGTCTGACAGAGGAAGAAGGAACCATTTTGAAGGAGGATGTGAAAGTGGAGAGAATGTTAGTGAGCGGCGTAGCAGCCGATAAGAATGTGACCAGAATTTCGGTGGTGGGTCTGCAGGATAAGCCCGGTATGGCGTTTCGTATGTTCGACGCCCTGTCGCATGCCAATATCAATGTGGATATGATTCTGCAGTCGATCGGTCGCGACAACACCAAGGATATTACCTTTACAATTCCGCGCAATATGACGGACGATGCGCTGAGCGCGCTGGAAGCGAGAAAAGACGTTCTCGGTATGCAGGAAATCAAATGCAAGACGACGGTTGCCAAGGTTTCCATTGTCGGCGCGGGCATGATGAGCAATCCGGGCGTTGCTGCCAGAATGTTCGAATGTCTCTATAATTCCAATATCAACATCAGCATGATTTCCACATCGGAGATTCGGGTTACGGTGCTGATCGATGAGGCTGACGTCGAAAAGGCGATGAATGCGATTCACGACAGTTTCGGTCTGGAGGACTGATCGGGCATCCTGTGACAGAGACGGATTGTACTCGGAACTCTACTATGCTATAATAGATGGAGAATCAATTTCTGATACAGGTGCAGGAGAAAGGCGAAGACGGCGTATGATCGGCGGAATCGGGTTGGAGCGCAATCTCATAACGAATCAGGCGAACCATCCGCAAATCGTTCGGAACCCCGGCGAGTCGACGGCAGTCAGTCCGGGACGGAAAGTGTCTCCGGCGGAGTGCGAGACTTGCAAGAACCGCAAATATCAGGACGGTTCGAACGAGATGGTGTCCTTTAAGGCGGCGGCGCATATTTCGCCGCAGGCTTCGGCGTCGCGTGTCATGGCGCATGAGATGGAACATGTCTCCAACGCTTATCAGAAGGCGTCGCAGGGAAACGGGAAGGTATTGCAGGCAGCGGTATCCTTACAGACCGCGATCTGTCCGGAGTGCGGAAGATCTTACGTCTCGGGCGGTACGACCAGAACACAGATCCGGTATTCCAATGAGTCGAACCCCTATCAGAAATCCCGCAAATCAATGGATGCGGATGCTCTGACGGGCGCAAATGTAGATTTCGCGGTTTGACAATATGAAACCAGACTTTTCAGATATGTCACGCTATGCGTGACATATTTTTCTGTAAAGGGTTTGACAGACGGAGGGCACATGGAAAGAATTTCGACGGCAAAACTGAAAAATGCGGCAAGAGAGAAGCTGGCGCAGCGGTTCGGTCTGAGCGCGGGCTGTCTGATGATGATTGTCGCAGTATTGTTCGGACTCATTATGGTGATGGGATATTGTATTACGGGAATCCTCTTTACGGGGATGCTTGAGACCGTCAATGCCAAGGCGATGCGCGGGGAAACCATGACGCTGCAGGAGATTACGGCGATGCAGGAGCAGGTGATGGCGGTTCTCTCAACGCCCAGGGCGCTTTGGATTTCACAGGTCGCGCTGGGGATTCTGGGCGCATTGCTGGCAACACTGACGACGGGCTACGCTTATGTTTGCCTGAAACTGTCACGTGCGGAAGAGACCACGTTCAGAGATCTTTTCTACGTATATCGGCATAATCCGGACAAGGTGATTCTGATTTACGCCATTGTCTTTCTGGTGCAGTTTGTTGTGAATCTTCCGGTCAATCTTCTTTCCTTTCTAGCGCAGGCGCAGCCGGAGAATGACAGCATGGCGTTTCTGTATCTCATTGTGAATCTGGTGACGATAGCGCTTTCCTATTTGATTGCCTTGATTTTCTCGCAGGTTTATTATGTTTATGCGGATGATTGCAATGCCGATGTGATTGAAATTGTGAAAAAGGGAATGAAGTTGATGCGTGGGAACAAAGGACGTTTATGCCTTCTGCATTTGAGTTTTCTGGGTTGGGGATTGCTGATGTTTCTTTCTTTCGGAATCGCCGGAATCTTTATTATTCCGTATTGGGAGATGACGCTGGCGGAGTTCTACCGGAACATCAACGGAGAACCGTTGTGGGTTGCGACGTCGCCGCGTGTGACTGCGGAACGGGAACGTATCTGATCGAGCGGTTGCAGATGTGAAATGAAGAAAAGAGGAGAATAGAGATGAGAGAATTCATGCAAAATGCGAAAGACAATCTTTCCTTTCTGCTGGTGAGCCTGTTGATCGTTGCAGTGACGATCGGGGTCACTTTTCTGGTGGAGAAACTGATCAAGGTGCAGAAAGATCCAAGGAACCGTACCAGAAAGATTGCCCTGATCGGGGTGTTTTCTGCGATTTCCGGCGTGCTGATGTTATTGGAGGTGCCGCTTCCGTTTGCGCCGCCCTTCTATAAACTGGATTTCAGTGAACTTCCGGTGCTGATCTGCGCCTTTGCTTACGGACCTGCCGCCGGTGCGGTAGCGGAGTTCCTGAAAATATTGCTGAAATTGCTCTTGAAGGGAACGACAACCGCCTTTGTCGGCGATCTTGCCAACTTCATTGTCGGGATGTCGCTGATCCTGCCGGCGTCGATCCTTTATCACATCCGCAAAACCAGAAAGACCGCTCTGCTGGGGATGGGCTGCGGCACGCTGGTCATGACCGTATTCGGAAGCCTGTTCAACGCCGTTTATTTGATCCCGACCTTTGCGAGGATGTTCGGAATGCCGCTGGAAGCAATCATCGGTATGGGCAGCGCGATCAATCCCAGGATTACCGATTTGACGGGCTTCATCCTGTTTTGCGTGGTTCCCTTTAATCTGTTGAAGGGACTTCTGGTATCGCTTCTCACTTTCCTGCTCTACAAGCGTCTGAGCCCGATGATCCACAAGGCGCAGAATGCGGGCGGCGAATCGTAATGATATCTTGCTATCGCTCTAAGGGTAGTGCTATAATAATCTATGTATAGAATATCGGGCATACCACTATATGTGGTTGAATTGCACTGCACTCTATACTATATCTATGTCAGGACGGAAGACGCGGATGAGAGTGGAATTCGATGTAACAATGACAACAATGAAGATGTATGACTACATGCTGTACCATACTTTCCATGGAGTTCAGGGCATCCTGGGAACCATGGTGGGGCTGTTGCTGATGGCAGGATATTTTCTGACGGATCCGCATCAGATCCTCTATCTGATCTGCGGGATTGTAGTGATCTGCTATCTGCCCTTTGTGCTGTTCATCAGCGCGAAACGACAGGTCAGCATGTCGCCGATCTATCGGCAGCCGCTGCATTACATCCTCTCGGAGGAAGGGATTGAGGTGCATGTCGGGGGAGAAACGGATTCCCTGCCATGGGAGAATATGCGCAAGGCGGTTTCCACTGGCAAGAATATCATTCTATATACGAGCAAGAGCACGGCTTCTCTGTTTCCGCGCGCCGATCTTAAAGATCAGGAAACCGCGGTAATTGAGATCATCAGTAAGTATATGGAGCCGAAGAAGGTCAATATCCGCATTTAGGAAGTAATATGATGGTCAGAGAGACATACAGCAGCGAGGAAACGTTTGCTTTGGCGCGGGCGTTGGCGAAGCGGGCGCGCCCCGGCGAGATTTATACCCTGATCGGAGATCTCGGCGTCGGCAAAACGGTGTTTACACAGGGATTTGCGGAGGGGCTCGGTGTTACGGAACCGGTCAGCAGCCCGACATTTACCATTCTCCAAATTTATGACAGCGGTCGGATGCCTTTTTATCATTTTGATGTCTACCGGATCGGCGACGTCGAAGAGATGGAAGAGATCGGCTATGAGGATTGTTTCTACGGAGACGGCGTCAGTATCGTGGAATGGGCGGATCTGGTTCCGGAGATCATTCCGGATCATGCGTGCAGCGTGACGATAGAGAAGGATCTTACGAAAGGCTATGATTACAGGAGGATTACTCTGAATGAGAATATTGGCGATTGACTCCTCCGGTCCGGTTGCTTCCGTCGCCTTACTGGAAGACGAACGGATTCTGGCGGAATACTCCGTCAATGATCAGAAGACGCATTCTCAGACATTGGTTCCGATGCTGGATGAGATCAGAAAGCGGCTCGCGCTGGATTTAAGCACGATAGACGCCATTGCGATCGCCAAGGGCCCCGGCAGCTTTACCGGCTTGCGAATCGGATCGGCAACCGCCAAGGGGATCGGTCTTGCGTTGGATAAGCCGCTGATTCCGGTGGAAACGGTGAACGCGCTTGCCATGAATGCCTGGGGGTATCCCGGAATCGTCGCTCCCATCATGGATGCGAGAAGAGATCAGGTTTATACGGGGATCTTCCGTTTTACGGAAGGAGAACTTGTTACGATAGAGGAACAGTGTGCGGTTGCGTTGATCGAACTGACGGAGAAATTAAACGCAATCGGGGAAAATGTATTATTCTTGGGAGACGGCGTTCCCGTTTACCGGGAGAAATTAAAGGAACTGATGCGGGTTCCCTATGCATTTGCTCCGCCGCATGCAAGCAGACAGCGGGCGGCTGCCCTGGGCGTACTTGCCAAACGCTACTATGAGGCGGGGAAAACGGAATCCGCCGCAGCGCACAGACCGGACTATTTCAGGCTGTCGCAGGCGGAACGGGAACGAATGGAGAGGTCGCAGAGGTAATCGATCCGCAGGAGGTGCTATGTTGACGATCAGAGAGATGACCGAAGCGGATGTGACGGACATTGCCGCCATGGAGGCGGAAACCTTTTCGATGCCGTGGAGCGCGCAGGATTTCCGTGATCTGATCCGAAACAGCGCCATGCATTACCTTGTTGCGGAAGCAGACGGCGTACTTCTTGGCGGCGGCGGGTTCATGATGGTGGCGGGAGAGTGCCAGATCACGAATGTTGCCATACGAAAGGAGCACCGCGGCAGAGGATACGGCAAGCTGTTGGTGCGGTCGATCCTGCGTGCGGCGATGGAAGCCGGCGCCTCGGATGTTACGCTTGAGGTGAGGCGCAGCAATGTGCCCGCCATTCGGCTCTATGAGAATTTGGGCTTTCAATCCGCAGGGATCCGACCCGGTTTCTATGAGAAGCCGACGGAAGATGCGGTGATCTACTGGATGCGAGGAATCAAATGTTAGATGTTTGTTTATTGGGTACGGGGGGAATGATGCCGCTTCCGAAGCGGTGGCTGACTTCCTGTATGATGAGATATCAGGGCGGCAGTATTTTGATCGACTGCGGCGAGGGAACGCAGATTGCCATGAAGCAGGCGGGCTGGAGCCCCAAACCGGTTGATTTGATTTGCTTTACGCACTTCCATGCGGATCATATTAGCGGTCTTCCGGGCTTGCTTCTTTCCATGGGGAATGCGGAACGCACCGAGCCGGTTACGATGATCGGACCCAAAGGGCTTGCCAGAACGGTAGCCGCGCTTCGTACGATCGCGCCGGAACTTCCGTTTGAGATCAATTTTATTGAACTTTCGGAAGCGGCGGAGACGATCTCTTTTGAGGGTTTCCGGATTGAGGCGTTTAAGGTGAGTCACAACATGGTCTGCTACGGCTACAGTATTCTGATTGACCGAGCAGGTAAATTTGATGTGGAGCGTGCGAAGGCGCAGAATATTCCGCTGAAGTTATGGAGTGTGCTTCAAAAGGGAGAAACCGTAAACGAAGACGGGGTGATTTTTACACCGGAGATGGTTCTGGGGGAACCAAGAAAAGGGCTCAAGGTCACGTACTGCACGGATTCCAGACCTGTTCCCGCGATCGCATCGGCGGCGGCGGGCGCGGATCTGTTCATCTGCGAGGGCATGTACGGCGAGCCGGATATGGAAGAAAAGGCGAAGGAACACAAACACATGACTTTCTACGAGGCGGCGCGCCTTGCGAAGGAAGCGGGTGTAAACGAACTGTGGCTGACCCATTACAGCCCGTCCCTTGTGAATCCGAGGGAGTTCCTCTCAAATGTCAGGGAAATCTTTGCGAATACCCATACCTGCAAGGATGGGAGATTCTTGGAGTTGAATTTCGAGGAGGACAACTGTGACTAAACGAGGCAGCGTGAGAAGCTTCATCGTTTTGATCCTGTTTGCACTGGTGATCGTTGGTGCTTTTGTTTTGTTGTCCAAACGGGAAATCAAGCGGGATGAGTCCGATGTGAAACGCACCGCGGTGCAGGAGGTTTGCAGTCGGAATCTTGAGAAGAACTATCCCGCAACGCCGAAAGAGGTTGTGAGGTTTTACAGTGAGATCACAAGATGCTTCTACGGGGAAGAATATACGGAAGAAGAACTGGTGAAAATGGCGCAGCAGTCAAGGCTTCTCTTTGACGATGCGCTGCGTGCGAACCAGACGGACGAGCAGTATCTCATGAATCTGAAAACGGTGATTGAGAATTACAAAGAGGAGAAGCGCAGCATTTCCAGTTTCTCCGTTTCCAGCGCTTCCAATGTGGAGTATAACGATTTCAGGGGCGACAAGTGGGCGAGCCTGATGGCGATCTACTCGATCAAAACGGACCGCACCTTTGGCAGTACCAAGGAAGACTATCTGTTGCGCAAGGACGCCGAAGGGCGTTGGAAGATTTTCGGATGGCGCGTAGTGGAAGAGGAAGAGAATGAATAAGGATGTTTTGATTCTCGGAATTGAGAGTTCCTGTGATGAAACCGCGGCGGCTGTTGTGAAGAATGGCCGCATTGTTTTGTCTAACGTGATTTCGTCGCAGATTGATCTGCACACGCTCTACGGGGGTGTGGTTCCGGAAATTGCATCGCGCAAGCACATCGAGCGGATCAATCAGGTCATCACGGAAGCGCTGCAGGATGCGCAGGTTGACCTGCGAAAGATCGATGCGATCGCCGTGACCTATGGACCGGGCTTGGTCGGCGCGTTGCTCGTGGGCGTTGCCGCCGCCAAGGCGATCAGCTTCGCGACGGGGATTGATCTGGTCGGGGTGCATCACATTGAAGGGCATATTTGTGCGAATTATATCGAGCATCCCGATCTTGCGCCGCCGTTCGTTTCGCTGGTGGTATCGGGCGGGCACACGCATCTGGTCAATGTTGCGGACTACGGCGTCTATGAGATTCTCGGACGTACGCGGGACGACGCCGCGGGAGAAGCCTTTGACAAGGTGGCGCGTGCGATCGGCTTGGGCTATCCGGGCGGACCGAAGATCGATCAGGTTTCGAAAGCGGGGAATCCCGAAGCGATTCCGTTTCCGCGGGCGAAGGTCGCCGCTTCCGTTTATGATTTCAGTTTTTCGGGTCTGAAATCCGCCGTGCTCAATTATCTGAACTCCTGCGAAATGAAGGGAGAGCCTTTCGTGCAGGCGGATGTTGCCGCTTCCTTCCAGAAAGCGGTAGTGGATGTGCTCGTGGAGCATTCCGTTGCGGTCTGTCGGGAGAGAGACTGCAAGAAGTTCGCGATTGCGGGCGGCGTTGCGTCGAATTCTTCGCTCCGCGCTTCGATGCGGGCGGCGATGGATGCGGAAGGGATCAAATTCTATGAACCGTCGCCGGTTTATTGCACGGACAACGCGGCAATGATTGCGACGGCAGGTTACTACGAATACAGCAAGGGCGTCAGGAGCGACTTGAGTCTCAATGCGGTTCCGAACTTAAAATTGGGAGAACGCGTATGAGAGACGGGAAGAGATGCGCAGCCGTCGTACTGGCGGCGGGAAGAGGGAGCCGAATGCAGTCGGAACTTCCCAAGCAATATATGGAACTGGCGGGGAAGCCGGTACTCTGTTATTGCTTAGAAACCTTGCAGGAGAGTTTCGTGGATGAGATCGTTCTGGTCATATCGGAAGCCGACCGTGACAGAGTGCAAAGAGAGATTGTGGAGCGGTACGGATTCAAGAAAGTGACCAGACTGGTCAACGGCGGTGCGCAGCGTTATCATTCCGTCCATGCGGGACTGGAAGCGGTGGAGACTGCGGATGTGGTGATGATCCATGACGGCGCGCGCCCTTTTCTGACGCAGGAGATTCTTGCGCGGCTGTTTGCCGACGTCTGTCTTTACGGTTCCGCAATTGCTGCGGTGCCTTCCAAGGATACGGTGAAATTCACCAATGAGAGAGGCTTTGTTGTCAGTACGCCGGATCGCAGCCTTGTCTGGCAGATGCAGACGCCGCAGGCGTTTCTGTTTGCGCCGATCAGAACCGCTTATCGGGAACTGATCGAACAGGAGAGGGAGTTGCTGGCACGCGGCATTCAAATTACGGATGACGCCATGGTGCTCGAACTGTTTACCGATCTTCCGGTGAAGTGCACGGAAGCGGATTATCATAATATCAAGATCACCACGCCGGAGGATCTCATCATCGGCGAAGCGTTCCTGAAGGAAACGGGAGGACGGTAATGGAGAAGATCGTTCGGGAGTATGGACAGGTTCTGTTGGGAAATGTGTTGTTTGCCGGATTGGATGAGGAAGAACTGGTCAAAGCGTTGAAATTCTATAAAGCGGAACGCGTTTCTTATCGGAAGAGGGAGCGGATCCATGCGATTCTGGCGCCTCTTTCCAGATTCGGTTTCGTGCTGAACGGGGCTGCGTGTGCATATCAGGATGATCTGAAAGGAAAGCGGGTGATCGTTGCGAAGGTGCAACCCGGAAATACCTTCGGCGAAGCCGTCTGCTATCTTCACACGGAGAATTCTCCTGTCGGCGTTGTTGCGTCTGAGGATACGGAATTGCTGTGGCTCAGCGTGAATCGGCTCATGTTTCCGGTTGCGGACGCGTTGGAACTGAATCTGAAGAACCGATTCATCCGGCTTCTGGCGGAGCATACGCTTTCGCTGAATCAAAGAGTCCGTGTTCTTGAGCGACTGACGCTTCGGGAGAAACTGATGGCATATTTCACGGAAATGTCAAACGGCGGCTGCCGCTTCTTTACGGTTCCGATGAACCGAGATGAAATGGCGGCTTATACGGGGGCGAACCGTTCGGCGCTCTCCAGAGAACTGTCCAATATGAAAAAGGAAGGTTTGATCGATTACCATAAGAATATGTTCCGGATTGTGTGAGGCGGGGTTGATGTCGGCACGATGACGCAAAAGGGAGTCTCGATTCAATTGGGGCTCCCTTCCTTTGTATCATTTTCAGTGATTTTGATTTGTAGAATTCCATGGAAAATGTATGTAAAATTCCGTGAAAAAGGTGTTGACATGGTATACCCTTGATGTTACAATTTTATTTGCGTCGACGAAAGATGGACGGTTTTGGAGAGGTATCGAAGCGGTCATAACGAGGCGGTCTTGAAAACCGTTTGTCCGAAA
>CAZNCH010000068.1:0-9675 GCA_964571555.1 uncultured Lachnospiraceae bacterium
TCATTTTCTGCGACCTTTCGACACCAAAAGGAGACGGAACCTTCAATGTATATGAGGATATCAGGGACAAGCTGATAGCAAAAGGAGTACCACCGGAAGAGATAGCCTTTATCCATGATGCGAATACCGAGACGAGGAAAGCGGAGCTGTTTGGCAAAGTAAGAAGCGGACAGGTCCGTTTTTTATTGGGATCAACGCAGAAGATGGGAGCCGGTACGAATGTGCAGGACAGGCTGATAGCACTTCATCACTTGGATGTGCCGTGGAGACCGTCTGACATTGAACAGCAGGAAGGTCGAATCTTACGACAGGGCAATACCAATCCGAAGGTGAAGATCTTCCGTTACGTTACCGAGGGTACGTTTGATGCGTACTCGTGGCAGCTTATCGAGAACAAGCAGAAGTTCATCGGGCAGATCATGACCAGTAAATCTCCGGTCAGAAGCTGTGAGGATATCGACGAGGCAGCTCTTACTTATGCAGAGGTCAAGGCACTTGCTACGGGTAATCCGTACATTAAGGAAAAGATGGACTTGGATATACAGGTATCGAAGCTGAAACTTATGAAAGCGAACCATACCAGTCAGAAGTATCGACTGGAGGATAATATCGCAAAGAACTATCCTCAGCAGATATCAGCGTTAAAGGAGCGTATTTCCGGGATGAAGGCAGATATCGCAACCTATAATGCCAACAAGCCAGCGGATAAGGATATCTTTAGTATGACGGTAGCCGGTAAGACCTATGATGACAGGAAGGAAGCCGGGACAGCGATCATCGGTATCTGTAAGGAGATGAAGCAGGCAAATGTGGCTGTGCCAATCGGTGAGTACCTTGGCATGAAGATGAATGTAACCTTTGATTCATTTTTCAGGAAGTTTACGCTGAACATGAAGGGAAAACTCAGCCATGAAGTGGAGATTGGCTCTGACCCGTCCGGAAATATAACCCGTATCGGTAATGCCATGGAGTCCATGTCAAAACAGCTTGAGGATGCAATTGAGAAGCTCGCCAATGTGGAGCAGCAGCTTGAAACAGCAAAGATTGAGGTGGAAAAGCCGTTCCCACAGGAGCAGGAGCTTAACGATAAGCTGACAAGGCTTGCAGAACTGAACAGCCTGCTTGATATGGACGAAAAAGGTGAGGATGCAGTTGATCTCGATGAAGATGCTCCAAAGCCGGAGAAAGAAACAGCAGAGCAGACTGAGACGGTAGTGCCGGCACAGGATGCTACTACAGAGGCAGAACACATATCAGAGGATAAGGCTGAAATCAGCGAAAAAACTGAGAAATCTGATATATCCAATACGAATGAGGCGGGAGAACCTGCAACAAAACCCGAGACAAAAGAGGAAAGACCGTCCCTTATCGCAAGGCTTAATGAGAAGAAGGCGGTTGTAGCTGCCATGGATCAGAAAGCATCTGCGGTAGCAAAGAAAAGAGAAGAGGTTATAGCATAAGATCAAAGGGCTTCGGGGATTATCTCCGGAGCCTATTGGAAAGGAGCGGAAATGGTAAAAGACGAAACAAAAGGCGAAAGCCTTAACGATGCCGCTGTTATCAGCGCATTTAAGGACAAGACCAAGGAAAAGTTCCATGAGCTTGACGGCATGGATCCTGAAACGATAGAGGCTAATGTCAAAAAAATGGTGCAGGATATAGTGAATGATTACGGAATGGATGTAACCATTGAGGATGTAGTGGTATCCGGTAGCCGATGCAGAGGCATGGAGGAAAAGGGAGCTGACCTTGATGTGGTGCTGTATTACAGCGGCTCGGTGAGAGAGGATGATCTTTTTAATACTCTTCATCAGAGCGATATCATTATGGGTGGCGTAAAGCTCGATATAAACACGATATCACAGGAACAGCACGGGAGTCTTTCCGAGTATCTGACCGGTGTGGAAGCGTACCTTACAGAAAAACAGGCTCAAATAATACAGGAAGCACAGCAGCGTAACACGGAGATAACCTATACCGTTGCGGAGTGCGGAGAATTTCACAGCATGGGAGCCTATCATGAGGGGATTGCCACGATAGAAGAGGCAAAAGTTCTGTTTGAGGACATCCGTGAAAACCATAGTAATATGATTCCTGCTGTCGGTATCAACATACATGAAGCCGGGACACCGGAGATAGATGATGTGCAGATGGATGTACTTTATGGAAACAGCATAGACCTTGATGATCTGCGGTATGTTTCTCAGATATGGAATGATCAGGAGGGACTGTCAAAGATCGGGCAGATCATAGATGCTTTCCCGGATGTAAAGGTAATCGGGACACTGCCGGGATTGACTGTACAGGATAGACCGGAACAGGATATGGATGCTGTTAAGCCGGTATACATTGATGAAGCTGCGAAGCTGGCGGCGGAGATAGACCGCTTTTCCAGTGACTTTGATCCCTATGAGTACAAGGATACGGTCGATAACTGGGAATTACAGGTGCAGAACATAGCCGATGATATAAGAAATGGTAACTCTGCGGATTATAAGAAGTACCTGGGAACTGTGATAGAAGAGAGCGATAATATCGAGGATGTCCGTAAAGCTGCGGAGCTTCTTGTGAAGCTGGCAGAATATAAGCCGCTTGCCAAGGTGGAGGAGCTTGAGGAGGTCAATCTTAACCAGATTGACAATGTACTCAGCAACACGGTTCCAAAATCCGAGGAGAAAAGGGAAGCCCGGCAAGCGGAGCAGGAACGCTTGGAAGAGCTGCAACGCATCGAGGAAGAGGAAAGAAAACGCAGGGCAAGAGGGGAACGCCCATCACTACGGGCGAGACTTGCGGCCAAGAAAGCTATAGTAGCTGCAAACAGTGCGGTCCCCCAAAGAAGTAAACAGCGAGAGGCGCAGGAAGCAGTTGCTTCACAGAGAGACATATAAGCCACTTTATATATGGAAGAAAAACATAAAAAGGCGTGTCATCGGTAATATGATGGCACGCTTATTTTTTAAATCATTCTTAAAAATCGGGGTGGTGTAGAGAGGGATGTTCGTAGAAGATCATCTTCCCGGCTGTAAACACTGCAAAAGCCGTGTTTTATCTCCTATGATTTGTTCCGGTGACCACGAATATGACAAAAATAGGGGAATTATTCATACTTAAAACACCTGCGTTTCATTCCGAAAAAATGCATAAATCCATGGAAAAATCAGTGCTTCTATGCTATACTCAAGGCAAAAGAAGGAAGTGGTGATATATGCCGTGGAAAATGAAAATGTAAAGCTTAATGATCTTGAAGCAAATAAGCGGAATCATAAAGTGGAAATCACAGATATAGCCATATCAAAAGTGCCTTTTATAAAGTATCGGGAGATTCCGGAAGACCAATATGAGACATTACAGTCTCTGGTAAAAGCGGTTCTGAGAATTTCCATGAATGAAAATGACTGCAATGAAGTGGCTATCGCCTACGATCTGGATGGTCCTCAAAAAGAGCTTGATGGTGAGGAATATATCGCATGGGCCAAAGGCGATGAAGATTCGGTAGAACCGATGTCCGATACCGATACAAACCATGTTATCGTATCTGCCAAGGGATGCGTGGTCGTAATATTACATAATCATCCAAATCTGTCTAAGATTTCATTAGAGGATGTTATGTTTATGCTCAGGCTGTCTACCGTTAAGATGGTTATTGCAGTTACAAACAGAGGTGCTATTGGGTATATTGTAAAAACCAACGATTATGATAAAAAAAGACTGGCAGCCTATAAACTTATGGAAGAAGCTGTCGAAAGAAATAATAAGGCTACCAATCTAAAAGAAAAGCAGGATGCGTGTGATTATTTCTTGAATAACTGTTATAAGGTCGGACTTGTATATGAGGATCATTGAAGGAGGTGAGCTTATGGTAGAACATAAATGCATACTTAGTGAAAAGCCGGATGCTCTTGATGGTGCTCTGGAATGGCTTCAAGCTGAAATAAAGAAGCTTGAAGAAGATGATGCTAAGAAGAAAAAAGTGACAGAGGCGCTTAAGGCTGATATTCGGCCGCTTGTACAGAAGGTTGCCAAGAAACGTGGGTTAGTAAGTAACCGCTGATGTTTTGGCTTAGAAACGAGAATGTGAGGTGTGGTTCTGCAATGTATATGCAGAAACCGCACCTCTTTTTTTGATTCTGCCCATCAATCCCCGAACAGTCCTGTAAACTTGTTCATATTCTCTGCCTTAAGCTCCATGGTAGGATGAACGTATTTGTTCATCGTAATGCTTACGCTGGCATGACCAAGGATTTCGGACAGGCTCTTGATATCAAAGCCAAGCTCCACACAGCGGGTAGCGAAGGTGTGACGGGTCGCATGAAAGTTGGCATCCTCAATATCGCATTTCTTAAGGATTCTCTTAAAACGATTCTGCATTACCCTGGGTTCCACGAACTTCGTATCGCTTCCCGTTAAGACAAATGCACCTTTGCGGCTCTTTCCGGACAGCATCCCCACAAGAACATCCGGCAGTGGTATGGTGCGGATGGAGTGTTTGCTTTTCGGCTCCAAAATCTTAACTTCTGTCTTATGCTCCTTTCCCTCAACACGGAGTCTCTGCATAGTCCGCCCAATTCTCATGGTTTTTTCTTCCAGATTGATCTCATCCCATTTCAGGGCGCATAATTCTCCGACACGGATGCCGGTGTAAAGACATATCAGGATACCCAGTGCAGTCAGATCCATGTTTTCCCTCAAATACGTGATCAGTATGCGTTCCTCTGACACGCTGAATACCCTGATATCCTGTTTGCTCTGTTTGACAGACACGCATTCCGTTGAAAACAGCACCGTAAAATCTCTCTTTAAGGCATACAGGCGGAGCGAATTCATCGTGGTTACGACCTCCGAAACCGTTGAGGGCGCAAGTCCGCACTTCTTTACTCCGCCGGTTGTCCTCAGATCATTGACGAAAGCGATCAGCCTCTCATTAGTAATGTCCGAAAGCTCCGAATCCCCGAAAACAGGCAGAATGTAGCATCTTAGGATATTCTGATACTTTACGATGGAGGACTCCTTCAGATCGACAGATGCTTCCGCAAGCCAGCACGAGCTGATCTCCGATACGTTGCCCGCCCTTATCACCGGGATCTGCTTCCGTGCTGCATCATGCTTAGCCTTATCCAGCTTCTCCCGGACTTCTTTGCAGCTGGAACCATAGACAGAGCCATATTTGGCTCGTCCGTTCACATACCCTGTGACATATCTGCCCTCCCAACGCCCATCTTTTCTTTTGTAAATGTGTTTCCCTACTTTTGGCATATTGATCTCCTCCTATCTACCAAAATTTTGACAACGTTAAAAAACCCGAAAATCATGGAAAAAACGAAAAACGAATATTTTTTCATTTTTCCTATTAAGTAGTCGGGCTTACGTGCCGATAAATGTATTAGTTGTAAATGGTAACTTGGCAAAAAGAACCACATTTAGTATTCGGTATTGTGGAAATTGCCATAATTCGAACTGTATATTGACAAGAACTTGTGCGTTCTGTATAATGAGACATACATTAGTGTAGGCAAATGAATTAGCAGAGAAGATGATCTTCTACGAATGGTAATGCTGAAAGCATTGTAAATGAAGGCTTATAAGCGTTCGTTTTGGTCAGATTGAGAGGCTTCTTAAGGAAAAGGAGCAAAAAAGGAAGCGAGGATCAGCACATGGATGTGAGAGGAATCGACAATCCAAGAATACAGGCTCAGCAATATGATTCTACAGCGAGAGAAGATATTGCCGTATCTGCTCCTGAAGAGTCCCAAGAAAATGTAAAACTGATAGCGAAGCAGAATGTTGATAAGGGAGACGAACAACCGCTCAGCGAGAAAGAGCAGCAGAGAAGAATGGCTCGTCTTCAGGACACCTTAAAAAATCATAACATTGAGATTAGCTACAACGAGGAAGTAAACCGGTATGCGATCAAGGTACTGGATTCAGACTCGAAAGAGGTTGTGAAGGAAATTCCTTCCGAAAAGACTTTGGAGATGTTCGCCAGAATGCTGGAAATCGAAGGGCTTTTGGTGGATGAGAAGAGATAGATAATTAGACAATTAATAAGATAAAGGTTAAATAACACAACCGTTCCACCCATGCAGGACGCACCGGTGTCGGCGTGGGGGGGGTAGATGCCCTCCCTACGGTTGAGTTTAGAGGTGGTTCTTACCCAGTGATGGGTGGAATATAGTCCCGGAAACGGGACGGAGCAAATGGAGGTGCGCCTTATGGCAAAAAGTGCAGATCAGAACAAGTCACTGGGGAAAGGAGGCAAGATAGCGATTATTGCCGGTATTGTGATCATTATTGCTCTGTTGGTTGTGGTTATTGTCTTGCTTGTCCGGGGACAAAAGAAAGAGGAGCCGAAGAGGAATGTTGTGGTGACTCAGGATAATGTCGAGGAAGTTGTAGACAGTATGGCTTTGGATGAATATATCGAGCCGGGCTATTACAGTGCATCTATGACAAATACATGGCATTTTGCGACTGGTGATGCTATATCCGAGGATGCCTTTGTCGAAAACAAAGAAGAAAATACTAACGATGTATATTTTGATGTATTCCTGGCTTCCGACGAAGAGAATCCTATTCTGCAATCTCCGGTTATTCCGAGGGGCGCAGAACTTGATAATATCTCACTGGATACACCTCTAGATGCGGGAAGCTACAAATGTTGTTCTTCCCACAATTGCTGACAATACGACACCTTTTGCTTACACAATGGATCCGGAGCGTCTGATTCAGGAGACCAGCAATGCGAAGTATGGTGATGCGGTGGAGTTTCCTGCAGCTGCGAGCGATACAGGAGTGTATTTTAACAATGGCAAGAAGGGTGGCACCGCCGATGACAAGGATAACATCGTATACGCCAACAGCAGTGCTGCACAGACTGTGACAAATAAGAGCAGCCATGCCATAAGCCTGACAGTTAAGGCTGAGGCTGTGAGTGCGGCAACAGATATTCCGTTGGTCGCAAAGGCATCAATCGCAGATGCTGATGAAGCTTCTCTTTATCTTGGTCTTGTTGTTGGAAGCGAGACAGCTGTTGCTGTTGCAAAAGATACAGCTGCAACTAAGACTGTTACAGTTGCCGGAACCAATGCGAATTTTAAGACTGCAGTAAAGTCTGACAACAGTGGCTATGAGTATCGTGTAATGACTGCTGCGGAGTGGGCAGCAGCTAATAACAAAGAAATCGGCGAAGGAAAAGATTATGCTGATGTAGCGGCAGCACAGGCAGCTATGGATGCGACATGGGCAACATCTGCTTTCCAGCTTGAGGGTGCTGTTACATCCGGTAAAGAAATTACATCTACAACAACCGCTCCTTCTATGAAAGTTACATGGAGCTGGGTTGATCCAAGTGCTAACACTGCTCCGAGTATTGCAAACACTACAATTACTATGACTGAAGGAAATGATGTGAATATACCTGTGAGCCTTGGAACAGGAAACTTGGCAGCCACAGGTATCTCATCAGCAATATGGAACAATACTGATCTTTATGGATCAACTGTAACTTATGCTAATGGGGTTGTGACAATGGCATCAGGATCTGTTGATTTCTTACTTGGGGATGAATCTCAGCCTAGGACATTGAAGATTAAATTCAATGATACAGCAGAAACTGAAGTTACGGTAACACTTACTTCCGAATAATTGTTCTGACGAAAAAGATTATTTGATACTTCGTGACACCAAGGGGTTAGGGGTAAGTCCCCTAACCCCTTAAATATTTGTTTTGATAAATTATGAGGATTTAATGGAATATATCATCGTTCAAGCCGGCGGCAAGGGAACACGCCTTGGATATCTGACAAAGAATAAACCTAAAGCATTAGTACCGGTAGATAACCTGCCAATGCTTTTTCATTTGTTTCGGAAATATCCGGACAAAAGATTTGTGATCATAGCAGATTATAAAAAAGATGTAATGCACGAATATCTGGCAGCCTTTGCTGATGTGAAATATCAGATTGTGGATGCATCTGGTACTGGAACATGTGCAGGCGTGAAGCAGGCGATAGATTTGATACCTGAGCATAAGCCCTTTATGTTGGTATGGTCGGATCTTATTTTGCCTGATGATCTTGAACTTCCAGATGAATTTCGAGATTTCACTTGCATCTCTGAGCCTGTTGTTATTGATGACTATATTGGTTTGTCCCAGACATTTCCATGCAGATGGAAATATGAAAACGGAGAATTTGCTGAAGAGAGATCCACTGAGTACGGTGTGGCGGGATTTTTCCTCTTTACCGAAAAAGAGAAGATACAGGATATACCCGAGAGCGGAGAACTTGTCAGGTGGATGAGTGAAAAAGGACTGGCATTCAAAACCGTCGGTCTTGCAGGGACAAGAGAGTTCGGTCTCCTTGAAGAATATGAAAGGCTTGGGCAGGTAAAATGTAGACCTTTTAACAGGATTACTGTTGATGGTGATTATTTGATAAAAGAGCCTATAGATGCGCAAGGAGAGAAACTGGCAGTCCGTGAGGCTGCCTGGTATGAAAAGGCAAAGCTGTTGAACATACCGGAACTTCCGCACATTTATGGGACAAGGCCTTTGAAGATTGAATACATCAAGGGCAGAAATATCTATGACTGTGATTTTGATCTTGAAACAAAGGAATCGATTCTAAAGTCGCTAATTAAGGCATTAATGGCTCTTCATACTAGCGAAACTGTTGATGTAGATACATTCAGTATAGAAGAAGCATATTTCAATAAAACTTTTGACAGGCTTTCCGGTATACAGGACATGATTCCATTTGCCGGTGAGAGATGTATAACCGTCAATGGTAGAAAATGCAGGAATGTTTATTTCTATAAGGATGAATTAAAAGAGAAGCTTGACAGATTGAAACTGAACT
The DNA here is from genome assembly GCA_964571555.1 of uncultured Lachnospiraceae bacterium. GTDB lineage: Bacteria > Bacillota > Clostridia > Lachnospirales > Lachnospiraceae > UBA2868. Next base: position 8,856 of record CAZNCH010000068.1, read on the forward strand.
GTGAAAAATTTGCCTTTATCCATGGCGACTGCACATTTTCAAATCTCATGGTGCGTGAAGATAACAGCCCGGTTCTTATAGATCCGCGCGGATACTTCGGATTCACTGAAATGTACGGTGATGTCAGATACGACTGGGCAAAGCTTTACTACTCTGTAGTTGGAAATTACGATCAGTTCAATCTGAAGAGATTCAGATTAGAGATCGGAGAAAATGCAGAAGAAGGTATGCGGCTGAATATTGAGTCTAATCACTGGGAAGATCTTGAAGAGAAATTTTTCGAACTTACGGGGGCTGACAAGTATGAGATAAAGCTACTTCATGCGGTTATCTGGCTTTCGCTGACTACATATGCATGGCAGGACTATGATTCTGTATGTGGAGCGTTTTATAACGGACTTTACTACTTGGAGGAGGTACTATGATCGCTTATTACAAGGATGTGATGAACACGATAGAGGATTCTCTGGAATCTATTGATGAAAAGTTATATGAGCAGATCATTGATGAGTGTGTGGAGACTCTAAAAAATGGTGGAAAGATCATTGCGAGTGGATTAGGTAAGAACGTTCCTATCTGTGAAAAGTTTGTAGGAACATTGAATTCTCTCGGTATTGATGCACGTTTTCTTCACACGAATACAGCGGTTCATGGCGATCTTGGAATGGTGGGAAAAAAAGACATTGTTTTTCTTCTGACTAAAGGCGGTAACACAAGCGAAACAGTTGATCTTGGAACACATCTGAATAAGCGGGGAACTAACACGTGGCTTTTATCATTCTATGGGGATGGAAAGGCAGGTAAAGTAGTTGAGAAGAAA